>DATKUV010000238.1:0-8736 GCA_035530415.1 Candidatus Nanoarchaeia archaeon
ATGCAGGGCTGGCTTATGGTAAGTGGGTTGGCTGGTGGAGGTACCAGTCCTGAAGTCACAAATGGCTGGAAATCAGCTATGCTTGCTATGGTGAGATAAATATCATCCCGCCACCTGGCTATTACCGGATACCTGTTTAGCCTGGCATGATCCCTGGCTTCAAAAAAAGAAAGAAATTTTTCACGCATTTCAGAGAGGTTATATTCTTTTCTAAACACCGGATTTCCAATGAATGAGTACGGGTCGCAAGGAGCATCACCACAGGTCAACCTGTCGGTATCCCGCGTCCAGAAAGCTGCGCCACATTTGTTGCAGATCTTCCTCTCAAAGCCGTTCTCGAAAAAATAATCTAACTGATATTCGTCCTCTAGCATGGTTCTATCTGACTGTGTTTAAGGGTTATTAATATGAAAAGGTTTTCGCAGGACAACAATATTCTGACCATAGCGTCAAGTTAGTCTTGTGACTTTTTAAATATATAACTTATCGATTTATTTAATAAGTTTCGCCCAATCCTTAAAATTTCCTAAAAATCAAAAAGGAGAAAACAAAATGCTTCACGCCGAATCAACAGATAAAGAAGTCGGGCTATTATTGAATTTTGGTAAAACCCCAGAATTCAAAAGAGTGATATTTACGAATGACAGGAAGGAAAGATTTGAATTAGAATCTACAAATCCGTGCGTATCCGTCGAATCCGTGTCATCCGTGTTCCCTTCGGTTTGATGAATACTATTTCATCAAACCAAACAACCACGCTCAAAACCCACCCTCTTCTATATCCTGCTGTTGCATCAGAGCCTGCATTTATGAAATCATCCCTCAACGAATTTAATTAATACAGAAGTCACGACTTGCATGACACTATAAAAAAAATATATATGGACCCGGCGGGATTTGAACCCGCGGCCTTCACGTTGCGAACGTGACGATCTACCCCTGATCTACGAGCCCAAAAAAAGTTAAATGGGGTTACCCCACCTTCGATAATTCTTAATATTAAATATTACAGGCGTCCCAGTTCAACAACTGAAACACTTTCTACTTCATCAACTGCTGCAAAAGCCTCTTCCACCCGGTCGGTGCCGCCCTCAATATCGCCTACAATAATAACAGCAATAATGGCTTTCAAGCCAAAGGCAATAGGTTCTTCTGAAAAGCCGTGAAGTTTAGCACCTTCAGGTATGGCAGCTTCCAGGGCCTGCTTTAATTTATCCAGGTCAGTCTCAACGCTGGCAGGCATGATCTTTATTTTAGCCGCTACATCACCCATTGTTTTCAGGGCCCCTGGAATCCGCAACCCGGGCATGAATATGTATTGCTCTGATGCCTACACATTACGCATCTTCCTATTTCTCTTCCACATGAAGGGCATGGGAAGCGAATATATCCTTTCTCAATAAGTTTTACTCCGCATGAAATGCAGCTCTCTGCTTTTGCCATCTTCTGATTCTCCTTTTTGGATTTCGGTAGTAGTATGATTGTATCGACTTAAAACTTGCTCTAACCTGAGATCAAAGTACCTACCGTTGTGTCGCCATCCAGGGCTGCCAGCACACAGCCAGGATATTTCCCATTAACCACCATGCAGTCCATGTTATGTTCAACCAAAAAAGAAGGCAGGCCCTTATCCACACAGGTAGCCTCCCTATCTACAAGTTCAGCCGCATTAACCTGTGATAACAGGTCCCCATCAATATAAATTCCATCCACATCAGTAACCTTGATCAAGCGCCTGCCGATTTTATGGGCAACCCAGGCAGAAATGGTATCTGAAGTCACATTCCAGGAATGGTCCAGACCACTGTTGATCTTGCGTAGCAATTGGTATGGCAGCAGAACATTTACACCAATGTTCTTGTTCTCCAGGTCTTCGGAAAATGAGATCCCTGTCCTGTCTGCAAGATAATATGCATACTGTTCCATTGCCAGTACCGCCATCCAGTGAGCCGCCTCATCAGAAATTCCTGACGCGGCCTGGAATGTACGGATATTATTGGCAAACACTGCACCCCCGGGAACAATCAGAACAGACCGGTTTTCCCCTTTAGCATGTTCATCGATCTTGTTAATAAGAATTGATACGCAATCAATGAGACTGCCTCCCAATTTCAATACTACATCAGAGTTCATTGCCAAGATTATTGGAAAGCCAATTATATAAAATGCACCTAAAAATGAGAAACACCTGAAATATCTGGCAAATATATTTCAGGTTACACACATAATAACAATTCATATGTTTGATCCTTACCAGATCCGCCAGGATTTCCCTGTCCTTGAAAAAGTAGTCTACCTTGACAGTGCAGCCACCACCCAGACACCCAGACAGGTAGTAGAGGCCATGTCAGATTATTTTTTCAAGTATGCGGGCAACTACGGCCGGGGTGCGCACAGGCTGGCCAGGGAGACCACGAACCATTACGAAGATGCCCGTGAGGCAGTAGCAGAATTCCTGGGGGGAGATTACCAGCATACGGTATTTACCCGCAACACTACAGAAAGCATCAATATGGTGGCTCATGGGCTTGACTGGGAAGCTGGCGACCATATAGTGACTACCCTTGTGGAGCATCATTCAAACCTGCTTCCATGGTTTAGATTGAAAGAAAAAGGCGTGGAGATTACAGTAGTTGATCCTGACCAGTATGGAATGGTAGATCCAAAACATATTGACGCAGCCATTACCGATAAAACCAGGCTGGTAGCCATAACCCATGTATCCAACGTATTTGCTTCTACATTGGATGTGGAAGAGATTACCAGGATCGCGCATAACAATGGTTGTCTGGCTCTGGTAGATGCTGCACAGAGTGTGGGCCACATGCCCTTTGACGTTAGTAAAGTAGACTGTGATTTTTTGGCAGTGCCAGGTCATAAAGGCCTGTTGGGACCCCAGGGGACTGGAGTATTATATATAAAAGATACTGAATCGATCAAACCCACCTATATTGGAGGAGGAACAGTATTCGCGGTCTCAGAAGATGGCTATGAACTGGATGAAGCACCCGGTCGGTTCGAAGCAGGCACACCCAATATCCCGGGAGTGATCGGCCTGGGCAGGGGAGTGGAATATGTCAAGGACCTTGGAGTTTCGGATATTGAAAGACATGAAGTGGCGTTGGCAAGAGATGCAGCTAAACAGCTGGCTGAGATCGATAAAGTTGAGGTGTACGGACCCTCCGACAGGGCTGCTGTTGTGCCCTTCAATGTGATCGGCCTGAACCCGCATGATGTGGCCATGATACTGGATGAGACCAGGAAGATATGCGTACGAAGCGGACATCACTGCGCGATTCCTTCCATTCATTTCCTGAAAGTGGACGGTACGGTCAGAGCATCATTTGGGCCTTATAACATTCCTGAAGAAGTGGATCTGCTGATAGATACAGTAGCACAGATAGCCACGTCCCTGACCTGAGGCACCTATCATGAAGATAACGATATTGGGCACCGGTGTGGCTATACCCCAGGCAGAACGTTTCCAATCCGGGCTTATTGTAGAAGGTGACACACCTGTGCTCTTTGACTGCGGATGCGGAGTGCTGCAGCGCATATACCAGAGCGGGTACAAGCATACTGATATTTCACATGTGTTCCTGTCCCACCTGCACCTTGACCACTGCGGGGACCTGCTGGCTCTTATTAAAGCTAACTGGCTTTGTGATGTGATTAATATTCATGTATATGGCCCCACAGGCACCCGGCAATGGCTGGATGACCTGCTTGCTGTTTATTCGTATATGCAGGACAAAGTTGAGATTCAGGTCACACAACTCACGGCTGGCAAGGTAATAAATGTGGATGGGCTGGAAGTAGTGTGTGTACAGACTATTCACATGATGCCGTCGTTGGGCTATAAAGTGAAAGCTGGTGGAAAGTCATTGTTATATACAGGTGATACTGAGCCGGGAATTGATGTTGCAAACGCCATCAATGGAACTGATCTGTTAATTCACGAGTGTTCATTTCCTGATACTTTTGAGGTAACTAACCACACCACACCAAAAACACTGGCTTCAATGCTCGAAGGGAGAGAGGTGGGAAAAATCGTACTCACACATCTTTATCCACAGACAAAAGGATTTGAGACTGAAATGGTAAAAGTGCTGGCTGATGCCTGCAAGTGTCCTGTTGAGATCGGGTATGATCTGCAGGTTATAGAGATATGATCGGAATAGGACCAATGGGTCATCGGTTAAGAGTAATTTTGTTGTTGAACGCAGATATAAAATAGAATACAATGTGAAATATTCCACCTTAATGTTTGAATAGCAATTGTTACATTATCTGCTCCTCATAATCCTATTGAGTTTAACATATCTTGTCAGCAGAACAGGAATTTTTTTTCCTTATGATTTATCATGCAATCGCTTCATTTAGACTAACTTCGCCAGCTGCCATTGGGTGAACGAGCAAAGTTGATTTATGAAATTTTTCCATAATAATATCTATTTTTTCAGAAATCTCAGAAGTAAAATATGCCTCATTGCACTCATTGCAGATATATGCAGGAACATCTTTCACAGTAAGAATTTCCTTTTCAACCTTGACGACAAATTCGGTTTTTCCTTTAATTAATTTGCCTTTGCAGAAACTACATTTATCTGGTTTCATACTTTATCTTTCCTAATTCTGTAGTCAATCCATTTATCTTTATCTGGTATATATACTGTGATTATTCTTGCATGATCTTCACATTGTGCGATGACAATATGGATTGGTTTTGTTTTTAATAATCCAAGAAATAAAGCTGAAGGACATGGTTCATCATCTAAATAGTCTTCAATTATCTCTCCATTTTCAATAATATATCTGATATCATTAGTTGAAATATTTCTTTGAAACATTCTGGTTCTAGCGTGATTGGAAATTATAAACTCATTATTATAAAATAATTCCTTAATAAAACCATGATGTATTCTCATATCCAACAGTATATAAGATATTTGGCTGAATATTTATAATGTATTGATTTTAGTTTTAGGTCCATACAAAAAGCATTTGGATTTTTATTCAATACTGCGAGCATAAATCCTCTATCCCGGTAGAGTAAAGAAGAGACCTTACGGCCTCCCCCTTCTCATCAAACTGCTCGTACAGGTTTCCCGTAAGCGGCTTTCGTTTGGACATACGCTTCCTGGCTTTAAAGCTCCTAAGCCGTCCCCTGATATATCCATCCAGTAGAGGATTTTCGTTAGGTCAGTATTGTGGTATCAACACAATAACCTGGTTCTATCTTTCAATTGCCTTCCCAATAATACACCAGATTTATGTGTGGTTTTGCTGGAGGACTCAACTGCACTATTCCCTTGTCACGAGATTATTTGGTGCCCGGGGATTTACCTATTATGCAACCGGGTTTTTCACATTGGCTGTTTATCTTTTTTATTCAGTAGGCATTGACCATTTTGATTCTTCTTATGGCGACAGGCCGCTGGTAAAAGAAGGAATATACAGGTATGTCAATAATGGGATGTACCTGTTCGGAGTTGCAATAATCTGGATACCAGGGCTTGTGTATTTATCCAAGGCCGCCCTGCTGTCTGCTCTATTCACTCATCTTTACATTTGGGTTCATTACTATTGCACAGAGAAACCTGACATGAAGAGAATTTATGATTCTAAAAAAGAAAAATAAAAGAGACTAAAACTTATCCCCTATCAGCAAGATCTTTTTTAAACCACTCTTCAACATTGTCCTCATAGAACAACTTTAGAAGATCATCATCCATGTTAGAAGGCTGGATTTTGATCAGCCAGCCCTCCCCATATGGGTCATCAGCCATCAATTCAAGGTTGTCTTCGACCTCACTATTTACTTCGATCACCTTTCCGGCTACCGGCATTTGGAGACCTCCCACCCATTTGGCAGACTCAAGGGATCCGAACGCATCTCCAGCCTCGAATTCATCATCTTCCAGGGGGAGGTCAAGAAATTCAATCTCACCCGCAGCAGTTCCACCGTAAGAATCGATCCCTGAGGTCACAGTACCATCATCCTCCACTCTCGCCCAGGTATGTTCTTTAGTATAATACAATTCATCTGGCAATTCATATCCTTCAATTTCCACCATAAACAAACCTCTTTAATTTTTACATATATTATTTACTTACATTCAATATAGTAACCTTTGCGGTTACCTGATAATCCTACATTCAGTATCCTGCATATTTTTCCCGTTCTTTCTTAATCAGATTACCAAAGAACGTGCATGCAGCCCCAACATCCATCAAAGCTTCACGATCTATCTCGCCTCTGACCTTAACCATCCATATCTTATACGGGTCCTCATTGATCATATTAGGCTTATCCCACAATGCATCATTCACCTCGGCCACCACACAATCAAAAGGCAGGGATATCTGGCTTACCGCTTTAATTGTCTCGTATGCGATCAGCAGGTCATGAGCTTTGACATTCTCACCCTCATCAGGCAGGTCGATATGCACGATCTCCTTTGAAAGGCTTTGTCCAAGCTGGGTAATACCGATAGTAATAGGATTTCCTTCCAATATCCATACATGGTTCTTTTGATATAATCTATCATCAGGGAACTCAAAATCTTCAACCTTCATGTTATTTTCACCTGTCAGTAATTTAATAAATTTAACTTGATATCCACATAATCTCCCACATCAAAAAGTTTCTCCCCGTACTTTAATGGGATTAATTTGATAGTAGGCTCACAAAAAGATAATGAAAATCCTAATGCCCGGCAGTTCACCGGTTTTTCAGTAGAGATACTTGCTGTCACATACTTTGCAGATATCATGAATCGATTACCCACTGACCTCATACAGGGCACAGGCACATCTGTCCCGATAAGTCCGAAATAATCAATAGCTTCCCAGTCCCCTAAAGATATAATCCCATCCAGCAAACATCCTCCCAGCTCATATCCTTTTACCCCATCTCCGCTATAATCCCCTTTCAACAAAGCATACTTTTCATTACAAAAAACGACCCTGCATTTAATATTGGATTCCATTGAATTGTAACCTGAAAAGCTGAATTTTGTCAATAATGGATTGTTATTGCTGGCACGGATATAATCACCTGCGTCCCGTATTTCCACATGCAGCGGTGGTTCGTTCCAGAAATAGAAATACCCGTTTTTGATCAATATCCCCAAAGGGTCACCAACATCCACAGTATCTCCCACATCAACTACAGGTTTACTGTGCAGTATCTTGACCACACTATCATCCTGTCGTATGGCAATAATATATTCCATAAAATCCCTGTCCCTGAAAGGGGTGGGTGATGGATATTCCCTGATATCTATCACTTCGCCTTCAACTGGTGAAGGAGCAATATCCCCAAAGGTACCACCTGAATAAATGTCAACAGCACTTAACGTAGTATGTGCAGCAAACGGGCTTTTCAAAAAAGCGAATTTGCCGTTTTCCGGACAAAATATATCCACACCTCTGGCAGATGCCACAGGTCTCATAGACACATCTGTCAACTCACTCCCCCATAAGAGCAGCAGCTTTTTTCAACCTCTACAATATCAAGCCCAATTTCTCCTGCTGTTTGGTAACACTGTCTCGAAGGTACAGCCACCCTATCCACACCAGCCAACAATGCATATTCATCAAGTTTAGAGCGGTACTTGCCTCCCGGTCTTACACAACTTAACGAAATTGGTGTCTTCGGGAACATCTGCCGTGCATATGTGATCACCCTGATCACATCATTATGAGCCGGTTTTGGTGATTTTTCATATTCAGTACCATCAGTTGGTATAAACACCACGATCACCACAACTTCAGGGTCATATTTTTTCACCAGTTCCAGTGCATTGAACTCACCGTCCAGTTCCCCTCCCAGCAACCCCACGATAATATGGGGTGCCAGTCTAATACTGGAGTTATTAAGATGGGCCAGGGTCCGGTCATAATGAAGAGGAGTTCTCTCCAGTCCATACACTTCTTTTATTGTCTGCTCACTCCCAATAACATCAACCAATGCCATATCAAGCCCATATGATTTCAATTCCGATGCCTGCTGCCTGTTCAATATCCCGGTATGGGCACTGAGAAAAAAATTGTACCTTTCCTTGATAGATCTGATCATATCTGCCTGTTCATAGGTAGGTACCGACCCATCCTTCCTGCTCCCGCCCGACAATAACATTCCCTTCTCCCCCCTCTTAGAAAAATCCGCTGCAATATTCTCCAGGTTATTGGAGCTAGCATCTATCATGTGTTTCAGGTAATGGGAAGAGCAGTGTTTACATTCAAGATCGCAATTAGTACCTGTAACTGAAACAGGAGTAAATGGCTGGGGGAAAAATCGTACTGTATGTGAGAAGTTCTCATGCCTTATGTCAAAGGCAGATATCATATCTTCTTTTAACTCCTTATCCACTCCCTTCAGGCTAAGGATTCGTTCAAAAACCAGTTGAATATCAAATACCATTGTTTAACTCCAACTGAACTTTTATCCTGGTTATTTCAGATCCCTCGACAGGTCCTGGATAATTGTATACCATCGCATGGGTCTCTGTGGCATATGGACGGTTGCAGTGGGAACACCCTGTAGTCATAAAAGCCTCTCCACTTGAGATCACTGCTTCCAGACCAGGTCCATCCAATCCGAAATCCATAATCATCCCGTTTTCAAATTTCATATTCTCAAACTTGACCAAATCCTCACGTATCAGATATGATGCCAGCTGTACCCTCCTGTAATGCCCGATATCAGGTTTTGTATCCACCCACCTGGTA
>DATKUV010000239.1:0-3515 GCA_035530415.1 Candidatus Nanoarchaeia archaeon
GAGATTTTTCACATGCTTGGCCAGCGGAGAGTACTGGATCCAAACCTGGCATCAAGACTTGAAGATATGGCCGGCTTCAGAAATTTACTTGTCCATAGATATGGGAATATAGATAATTTGCGTGTATTAGAGACCATAAAAGTGTGATTAACATGAACACGATAAACCCCTGGGAATCCACCACAATAGAAGACTACCAGAAACTCTTTGATGAGTTTGGCATAAGTCCTTTCAATGAACTGCTGCCCAGGATAAAACATCCCCATAGATACATGCGTAGAGGTATCATTTTCGGGCACCGCAGTTATGATTCCATAGTTGATGCCATGAATTCCGGTAAACCGTTTGGTGCTATGAGCGGGTTCATGCCTTCTGGCCGCGTTCATCTGGGACACAAGATGGTGATGGAGGAGATCATCTGGCACCAGCAGCAGGGCGGAACTGTGGTTATGGCAGTGGCAGATATGGAATCCCACTGCGTGCGGGGGATCTCGTGGAAGGATTGCCTGCGCATCGGAGTGGAAGAATATATCTTAAGCCTTATCGCACTGGGATTCGAGCCAGAAGGTGGGCGAATCTATTTCCAGTCCACAAGTTCTGAAGTTAGGGACCTGGCCTTCGAACTAGGTGTCAAAGCTAATTTTTCAGAACTGAGTGCAATATACGGGTTCACCGGTGAGACTAATATCGCTCACATGGTATCTGCCACTGTACAGAGTGCTGATATCCTGCATTCACAGCTCAAACAGTTCGGCGGGCCGCGGCCGGTAGTTATTCCTGTTGGTGCTGATCAGGACCCACACATCAGACTGACAAGGGGGCTGGCTGATAAAGTAAATCTTTTCCACGTGTTCAAAACAGATGGAACAGTCAAGATATATTCCAAATCAGCACCAAAAGAGGCATTTAAGACATTACGCAAAAGGCTGTCAGTGGATTTCAATGAGAATGACATCAAAATGTTCGAAGGCCATATCGATGTTAATGGCAGTTTGGAATACGTCTGGAATGCTGTCAAAGATGTTGAGCTTTTGGTCGGAGGATATGCATTCATGCCCCCTGCCTCAACATATCACAAATTCATGACCGGGCTGCAAGGCGGCAAGATGAGCAGCAGCATCCCGGATAGCATTATCGCACTCACAGAAGACCCGAAAGGTGCAGCTAAGAAGATCATGCGCGCAAAGACAGGCGGCAGGGTGACCCTGGAAGAGCAGAAACAACACGGCGGCTTGCCAGATGAATGCACAGTATTTGAACTGATGCTGTATCACCTCATTGAGGATGATTACGACGTATTAGAGATCAAACAGGAATGTGAGAATGGAAAGCTCATGTGCGGTCAGTGTAAGAAACGAGCTGGAGAACTTATGGAAGCTTTCTTGATCGAACATCAACATAAGCGAGAAGCTGCCAAAGCAAAATTACCTGAATTTGGAATCGACTACAAGTTTTGATCTTCAAGTTGTTCCAACTTTTTCATTAATCCTTTCACAGTATTAATTGATCGGGTGGTTACCATAATCTCTTTTCCAAAACGTTTTTGGAGTATCATCTGGATTCGTAGTCCTACTTCTGCATAATGCATTCCGACTTTCTCAAAGATAATATTGTCAGCCCTGTGAAGGTCTATGATATGAAGATGATCATCTTCAATCTCTCTCAACATAATTGACATTTCTTCTGCTGTAATGCGATTTTGACCGAAAAAATTTAGCCCTCTTATAAAAGCGATTCCTACCTGTCCCATAATAGATAATCAAAGACACAGTATTTATTTATATTGATATTAAAACTTAATATTAATAATAAAAATTTGTTTCACATCTGCATGCTACACCGACTATTCCGAATAGCATCAACGAAGGTATCAGGTTCATTTTTCTACCGTACCGATCAGCCAGTACCCCAAGTACTGCCATCAGGGTACACTGAATATTATCTGGAGATTAGTATCATAAGAGCACCATAAATGACTAATCTTTTCTATCTTAAAATACATTATTCAACGAACAGATTATACTGGGGTCGAAAATTTTGGAAAAGAATATACTATATTTTACACAACCTGGAGAAGAGAACACCAAAGCTGTAATCGAAGCAGCTAAAACCAGAGCATTGGAACTTGGGATACTGGAAGTGGTAGTTGCCAGCACCTCTGGCAAGACCGGAGTGGCAATGGCATCAGCGTTAACAGGCACAGATATCAAAACCATTGTAGTCACCCACCAGTTCGGGTCCCATGAAGAAGGAAAATGGGATATGGAAAGTGAATATGTGTCACAGTTGAATGAAATGGGAATTCCCATCGTGTCCCAATCCCATATGTTCTCAGGTATTGAAAAATCGCTTTCAAAAGAAACCGGAGGCGTTAGCAGGGTCGAGATCATTGCTGATACCCTTCGCAAGATATTTGGCAAGGGTTTCAAAGTTGCCATAGAAGTGGTTCTGATGGCTGCAGATTCGGGTGCCCTGACAATGGAAGGTGAAGTAATCGCTATTGGTGGTACTGCGCACGGAGCTGATGTCGCATGTGTAATAAAACCTGCACATTCAAACAACTTCTATGGTCTTCAGGTAAGGGAGATCATAGCCATGCCAAGGGAAAAATAACCACAAACTCCTTAAATCTAGAAGAATCAATAATATGATTCAATATAATCATAGATTATAGTAATTAAAGAGGTGTTAATAAACTTATGAAAAAATGGAAAACAGATTGGGGACTGCAAGGCAGGATGTTCTTTACAATGTTTTTGCTGTTTTTAGTGTATATGTTCTTTCTGGCATTTTTATCATACCAGGCGGGGGGTATTAATGTAATAATACTCATCTTCATAGGAGTATTCATGTTCCTCCAGTTTTTCATGTCAGATAAACTGGTTCTGTGGAGTATGAAAGCCAAGATAGTATCTGAAAGTGAAGAACCAAAACTTCATGAAACTATCACACGGCTGTGCGCTATAGCTGATCTGCCAAAACCAAAAGTAGCTGTAGTCCAGAGCTTAGTGCCAAATGCCTTTGCAACAGGCCGAAGCCCAAGTAAAGCTGTAGTAGCTGTTACTACTGGTATTATGCACACCCTTAACCAGAGTGAACTGGAAGCAGTGCTTGCCCACGAACTGAGCCATGTAAAGAACCGGGATGTCATGGTAATGACTATTGCAGGCTTTTTGTCAACAGTGGCTTTCTTCCTTGTTAGGTATCTACTGTTCTTTGGGGGAGGAAGCAGGAATCGAGAATCAGGCGGCATTATGGTAGCATGGTTTGTATCTATTCTAGTCTGGATAATCAGTTTAATACTTATCAGGACACTTTCCAGGTATCGGGAATATTCAGCAGACAGAGGAGCTGCCCTTATTACAGGTACCCCTTCCCATCTGGCATCTGCTCTAATGAAGATCAGCGGCATTATGCCCAGGATACCAAAGGATGACCTTAGAAAAGTGGAAGGTATGAATGCGTTCTTTATCATTCCTGCCTTATCGGGATCGTCTCTAATGAGCCTGTTCTCA
>DATKUV010000240.1:0-7135 GCA_035530415.1 Candidatus Nanoarchaeia archaeon
AGCGGCTCACCACCGGTCAGTACAAGATGTCTTGTACCCGGCGACCACACATCATTAATTATCTCAACAAGGGTGTCTAATTTGACAGGATTTGGAATATCCTTGAACTCTCCAGAGCCTGGAATATATTCTATTCTGCAAAAATCTGCAATTGGTTCCCTGGACTGTGGTGTATCGCAATAACCACAATTCAATGGACAGACCAGGAACCTGACAAAAACCTGGCGCATACCGGTAAAGATACCCTCGCCTTGAATAGAATTGAATATCTCGCCAAAAAATACAGGTTCAGTCATCCTGAATAAAAAGAGAAAATGCGGGAATTATATCCCGCTGATACCATAAGATTCCAGTATGACCTCTGCATTCAGGTGGCCTGTATGGTAGGTCTTGCCTGTATCCAGGTCATTTACTGTAACTTCTGCCGGTGCAAAGATATTTGCATCGATCTTATAGAAATCGTACCCTGCGTCCTTGAATGTCTTAAAGAACGGTTTTCCATAATCAGATGATGTAGAAGAGGGAACCATTTTGAACAGTTCCTCATCGAATCCCCTGGTTGTAAGCACTATCGACCCATAATAGATCACACTGTCATTGGTTGAACCCATAGCCTTCAAGTCATCTTTAACTACAGGAGCAATGGGTGCTGTACCTGTTCCACATTCGATCTGTGTAGTATCAAAACCAAGTTCGTTCAATTTGAATATGCCAGTCTCCACAACCCTTCCAGATACCTGTACTGAGCCAACAATGCTGGCAGTAGGTGCTACGAGTGCAATAGTATTTTCAACCGGTACATTGCATTCATCTGCTATCAACTGCATAACCTTTTTATCAGGCAATGCTCTGGATTCCAGGGCGATCACTGCATATTCAGATTCATCCTGGTATTTAATCCTCTCAAAGGTATGTTTTGGTTTCCGTGCAAGTGCACGCGCGGGTCCTGAACCCATTGCGAAGTACTTATCCACACTGATCGACCAGCCCGCCTTTTGTGCACCAAGGCATGATATAGCCGGGTGGTCTGTAGTTACATCGATAAAAGCGAGAGGGATATCACTAACCTTATGAACAGATATGCTGGTACTGCCCAGGCCTCCCATGCAGATGTCTGTAAACATTAATCCTGCATCATAACTCCCACTTACATTTACACCACAATCAATAACAATTGCACCGTTATCAAGTTTCGCGTCTTTGATCTTGAGCTCTTCAGCCCAATCCATCATTTCTTCTGCGATTTCAAGTCCCTTTTCATTAACACTTAACATCCTATCACCTTTGATTATAATTCGCAATTTTTTATGTGTATGATAAGAATATAAGGTTTTTGAAATGATTTCTTAATCATGCATTGTAATGGAAGAATAAGGTATCATCTTCTTCTTTGATTATTGAAAAACCGTATTTCAAGTACATATTGATCGCCTTTACCAGTGAACGATCTGTTTTTAACATAATTATTTGACATCCATCCATTGCATAATCAAGAGCATGGAAAAATAAATCCTTCCCATAACCCATTCCCCTAAATTCCTTTTTTACGTAGATACGTTTAATCTCGCATTTGGTTTCCTTTTTTCTATAAACAGCACTGGTTCCAATTATTTCACCATCATGGATCCCGATAAAGAACATGCCACCATTTTGTAAATAATATTCATTGATATCATCCAGATCAAAATCCTTCAAATTATTATATCCGAACCCTTCCTCAGCAAGTACCCCCAGTACGAATTGCTTTACCTCATTGTTACGGATCATAGAAAACTTCGTGATCTTCATACAAAATATTCTTCCGGGTTATTCAGAAAATCAATAACAATTGTTGCCAACATTCTGGCACCATCTAACAAAATCTCTTCATCAATATCGAACCTGTTTGAATGGTTACCTTCAATAATTCCTTTTTTCTCATTCCTGGTTCCCAGCCCGATATATACTCCAGGAACCTTCTGCAGATAATAAGCAAAATCTTCAGCTCCAAAAAAAGGATCGATGTCATCATCCACATTAGGAAAGTTTTTTCTTAGGACTTTTAACACTTGATTGGAAAATACGGGTTCATTGATAAGTATAGGATATCCATGTAAAATGTCAAGTTCAAATTTCGGTAGTCCGGGATATTCCTCTTTCGAATATGACTGCATTATGTTTTCAAGGGTATGTTTTATGATATCTTCAATGAGCATTGTATCATTATTATCAAAGGTGCGAAAACTTCCCAGTATCTCCACTTCGTCAGGTGTCCTGTTGAACTGTGACCCACCCGAGATCTTGCCAAACCCGATAATAAACCGATCTTCAGGGATTTGTTTTTTAATTTCATCCCGGATCAGGCCTACGAACTTCGAAGCAATGGATATGGGGTCAATATAAAGCCGGGGATCTAGATGATGACCGCCTTTGCCTGTTATCCTTAAAGTCATGATATTGGAAGTGGCCATTAAGGTGCCTGGTTTGACTTTTATCTCACCGGCATCGATACTGCTTAAGATGTGATGTCCAACAATTGCATCTACCTTATCAAGCCCTCCCTCACGGATAACTTCAAGTGCGCCTCCCGGGGGCTGCTCCTCACCGGGCTGGAATATAAATTTGACACAACCATTAAATGAATCCTGGCATTGGGATAGGAGCCTGGCGGCACCCAGCACCATTGCCATGTGCCCGTCATGTCCGCACGAATGCATAAATCCAGGATGTTGCGAGATATATTCTCTATTCGAGTGTGATATTTCTTCAGTCACCTCCAGGCCGTCCATGTCTGTACGAAGGGCAATAGTTTTGCCCGGACATTTCCCATTTATCATGGCAACTACTCCTGTCTTTGCAATGACTTTCCCATCAAGCCCTATCTGCTGCAGGATCTCCATGACCATTTCCTGGGTCTTGAATTCAGAAAAGCTAAGTTCAGGTATCTTGTGGAATTCATGTCTCTTTTCTATAATCCAGTCTTTAATATCTCCATTATCGAGGTCCGGCAACATATCAATCAACTTTCCATACTTATTAAAATAGGCTCTCCAGTGCGGTCATGTTTTTCTTAATTACCAAGCATTGCTGATTCAAGTGAATCTTTGGTAGTGTCCTTTATATATTCTTCTTTCTCCTCTTCATTTTTATCGTTAAGGCTGAATTTGCTATGTCTTCTACAATATCTGATACCGTGTCGCGATGTACCCCTGTTATACGTTCAATGGCTCTTATTCCATTTTTATCTACCAATAATTTGCAGATCAAGATTATCTGGACCTTTGATAACTTACGATTGTAAAAAATCGTGTTTTTGGTCTCTACGAAGACACCACTACATGTTTTGCTCTTAAATCGGTGTTTGCCAGTATCATTTGTTGATGAACAGGATGTGATTGATGTTTTTCATAGAAAATACTAAATAAGATGGTATATATTATATAAATTATTTATAATGACATATAGAAATCCAAATATGATACCTTATACTGAATCAGGTTCTTTTTCCACTTATCTTCCCGACGGCTGTAAGTTATGCTATGAGGGTGCTAAAATGGTGCTTTTTGTGACTGGTCTGTGTCCCAGGGATTGTTTCTACTGTCCTATATCAGAAGAGCGCTCAGGAATTGATGTGATATTTGCCAATGAACGGCCTGTATATTCTAACAGCGATATTCTGGAAGAAGCCCGCAGTATGAATGCTCTTGGCACCGGGATCACAGGAGGTGAACCGCTGTTAGTGCCAGACAGGGTTGTAGGGTATATCGAACTCTTAAAAGAACACTTTGGTAAGTCCCATCACATACATCTTTATACATCCCAATCTCCTCAAATAGATATTTTGCAGAAACTAAAAACAGCGGGACTTGATGAGATACGTTTCCATCCGGATATGTTAGATAGACAGTCTCTTAAGGAGTTTATAATGTCGGTGAAGTGGGCCAAAGAGCTGGATATTGATGTGGGTTTTGAAATTCCTTCCATTAATGGGGCAGAGCATGTTGCACACATAGCTATGGACCAGGACATTTTCCTGAATTTGAATGAACTGGAATTTTCTCATTCAAATGCTGAAGCAATGAAGGCGGATGGGTTTACTATCTTAAACGATGTAAGTTGCGCTGCAACAGGTAGTCAGGCTATAGCTTCTGATATTATCCTGAAAAACCCCGGATTAAAAGTACATTTTTGTTCATCGTGCTTCAAAGACGCAGTTCAACTTCGCACGAGACTGCTGCGAATAGCAAAAACCACAGCCCGTGAATTTGATGAGATCACTCCGGACGGCACACTATTCTATGGGGTAATAGAGGGGGACGTTGAGACAATTGTCGAAATGCTGAATGAACTGGAAGTGCCAAAAGAACAATACTGCTCCAATAAAACCCATGTAGAACTGGGTTGGTGGGTGCTGGATGAGATTTCAAGCGAAGTCATAGACCACTTCTCTGCCTGGTATGAAGAAAGCTATCCAACATACGGCAGGCTGGTAGTTGAAAGAATTCCTCTGGACTTGGAGGTTGCGGCTGTTTAAAGACAATGTTTATTTACCTTAAAAATAACATATGGAATCTCAATTCTAGAAAAAAATTAACACGGTGGTAATACTGAACGAGATTAATAATCAAGCGAAAGAAAGGTTAATAAAATATTTACGTCGTGATGAGACGAACCTTCGAAAAACAGTATTGAAATTATTTCTAATTGGAGAAACCTATACCACGAACGATATTTATAATAATCTCATCGAGCAGGGATTTGACGTGAATTATAGGGGGGTATCGGCAATGGTAGGACTAATGAATACCAGGCTTGGTATTTTGCGTATCGACGTAACACGGGAACATAATCATTATTCTCTTAAGGAAGATTTTAGTGAGATTGTAAAGAGTGTACTGGATAATTTTTAATATTTTCAAAAGGTATTATGCTTCGGGTTGGAGTTGTTGGTTGTGGTGCTATTGGTTCAATTATTTGCCATGCGTTAGATACTGAAATAGCAGGAGCGCAACTAATTGCTGTACACGAGCATCATATTGAATTGTTAGACCAGCTTTTTGAAACTCTCTCATGTAAGCCGGCATTAATGAAGATCAGGGAAATGGTCAATAAAGTTGATCTAATAGTGGAAGCTGCCTCCCCAGAGGCTGTCCCGCAGGTGGCGATCTCGGCACTTGAAAACGGATGCGATGTAATGATAATGAGTGTTGGCGCGCTTGTAGATTCTGAATTACTTAATAAACTTATATCCCTGGCAGAGGAGCATAATTGCAAGATATACCTGCCTTCCGGAGCTGTTGCCGGTGTCGATGGTATTAAATCTGCCTCTTCCGCAAATATTTATTCTGTTACACTGACCACTACAAAACCACCTAAAGGTCTTGCAGGCGCACCGTTTGTGGTTGAAAATAATATTGATCTGTATAAATTCACCTCCCCCACAATCATTTTCGAGGGGAGTGCAAAGGAAGCTGTAAAAGCCTTCCCCGCCAACGTAAATGTGGCTGCTACCATTAGTCTTGCCGGAATCGGGGTGGATAAAACCCGTGTCAAAATAAAGGTGGACCCAACCATTGATCGTAACCAACACGAGATAAAAGTGGAAGGGGATTTCGGTACATTTACTACCCATGTTGAAAACATACCATCTCCTGAAAACCCTAAGACAAGTTATCTCGCACCCCTCTCAGCAATAGCGACACTTAAGAAAATTGCAAGCCCGTTGCAGGTAGGAACATAAGAATTCAAATTGATTAGGAGCCGATCATCATTATCTCGATAAAACATCTTTCAAAGACGTTTGGAAATAATGCGGTCCTTCGTGATATTGATCTTGATATCGAAACAGGGGAATTTCTTACGATTTTCGGTCCTAATGGTGCTGGTAAGACCACGTTGGTCAAGATCATGTCCACATTGATCAGCCCGACAGCCGGTACGGTCCTGATAGAAGACTATGATGTAAAGAAATCTCCACTTGAGGTAAGGCAGTTGATCGGTATAATCTCACATGAGACTTATCTATACCAGGACCTTACCGCCAGGGAGAACCTGAAGTTTTTTGGTAATATGTACGGGATGCCAAAAGATATGCTGGACTCAAGGATACACGAGCTGACCGATCAGGTGGGCCTGAAATACAGGCTTGACGACAGGGTTGGAACCTTCAGCAGGGGCATGAAACAGCGTTTGAGCATTGCCAGGGCTATTCTTCATGACCCAAAGATATTGTTCCTGGATGAACCCTATACCGGACTTGACCAGCATGCTGCCGCTACGTTTGACAGGATATTAAGCGAGTTGGATGTCTCTGACAAGACCCAGGTCATGGTCTCCCACGATATTGAGAGAGGTCTAAACCTGGCAGACAGGATCATCATCCTGTATGAAGGAAAAATTGTTTATCAGGCTGCCAGATCTGAAATAAAGGACATTGAACAATTTCGTGAAATATATGAATATTATGTGCATGAGGTGTGAGAATTGAAAGCATTCCTCTATGTAGCCTGGAAAGACCTGTTGATGGAGTTCAGGACCAAACAGATGCTAAACAGCATGGTGATCTTCTCACTGCTCGTGATCGTGATATTCAATTATTCTTTCAGCAATATCTTATTTAACATTGAAATGTCAGATATCGCACCCGGTATCCTGTGGATATCTTTTACTTTTGCAGGAATGCTGGGTCTGTCCCGGTCATTTGCCAGTGAAAAAGAAGACGGGTGTCTGGACGCCCTTAGACTATGCCCCATAGACCCATCATCGATCTATCTGGGGAAGGTAATATCAAATCTTATAATAATGTTCATTATTGAGTTGATAATTGTACCCCTGTTCATTATCCTCTTTAATTTCACAGATATACAGGGTCTGTTAGGTCTTTCAGTTATAATATTGCTGGGCACGATCGGATTCATTCTTGTAGGGACATTGTTCTCGGCGTTGACTGTCAGTATGCGAACAAGGGAAATATTGTTGCCTGTGATCCTGTTCCCTATCATTATACCGCTTATCATGTCGGCTGTGATGGCAACCCAGAATGTGCTATCCACGGGCGATCTTTCTGCAGCATCAGCCGAAGTCAGGATGCTTATAGTATATGATGTGGTGTTCTTTATCGCTTCACAACTTGTTTTTGAATATGTGATAGAGGATT
>DATKUV010000241.1:0-3714 GCA_035530415.1 Candidatus Nanoarchaeia archaeon
TGTCGACTACAAACAAACAAGTTGTTTGCATGTTCACATCAACTACCACAAATATAAAATCGGAGAGGATGGATCAAAAGAAAGACACGGCCGTAATCTGAGGGGATGTACGGTAGTCTTCTTTTAATAATAAATAAAAAAAAATAAGAAACAATCGTAATCTGAGGGGATGTACGGTTGTCTTCTTATAATAATGAATAAAAAATAAGAAACAACCATAATCTGAGGGGATGTATGGTTGTCTTCTTATTCTTTAGATAACATGAGGACAAAAATGAAGATAAGGCTCGAAATTACTATGGATAATGGGATCACTAAAGATCTGCAAATTCAGGGTATTCCTACTCCAGAAGCCATTTTAGACCTTGTCAATCAACTGATGAGTTTACAAACTACAGCATCGCCTGTTTATTCACATCAAGGAGCTGCAGCACAAACCCAATGGCCAAACCCACAAGCTCCCATTCAACAACAGCAAACGGTGCCACCACAAACTTCTAATTATTCATTTCAACCAACCAAACCTAAACCAACCAACCAAAGAGGGACTCGTAGTCTTCAATTAGCTGAAGAAGAATACAGCTTGTTGAAGAATGAGTCTCTTACAATTAAAGAACGACTGGAACTTTTTTTAACTTTTGAGTATAAGGACCAGTGGTTTACTTCATTGGAAGTAAAAAGAGATTATGACAGGTTTTATTCCAGTATAAATCTCAGCACTGTTTCCACATATCTGTCACGCATGTTCAGAGAAGGAAAACTTGAACGCATTGGCAATCGTAACAGACGTCAATACTGCCTTAAAACTGAAGCGCAACACCTGCAATTTGCCCCCGAACCTGTTTGGGATCAGGGTATGAAATCATATTGATTACATATCTAATCAATATCGCATTCCGGACCATTTGTTTCCATTACCCAATAATATTGATCTATTAATGATTTGTGAATACGATGCGTATATCTTGTCTGGTTAAATGAAATAAAGAGTGAATTCTCACCAATTTCAACTTCAAGATCGCTGGGTTTGGAAGGCACCATATCAGTAGGGATCAATAAGGGGCCGCTGCAAGAAGTACAAACCCTGAAATCCCTGCCTTCCTTTTTAACGAGCTCTTTGATCTCATCATCTATAATCAGACTCTTGGCCACAGCTTCACGATATGATGACAAAAAAACAACCTTACCTAAAGCAAAGACAAACTTTCCAGTTGTTCCCTAACAATGTCAACTCCTTTTTGACAATCATCAGGGGACTTTCCGCCTGTAATGACCAATTTTCCAGAACTGAATATCAATACTACGATCTTTGGTGTTTTGATCCGGTACACAAGACCTGGGAACTGTTCGGGTTCATACTCGATGTTTTCAAAACCTAAGCCCACTGCAATTGCATTTAAATTCAAGCTTGTACCAAGATCGGCAGAAGCTACAATATTCTGTATGGTAATCTCAGGATTTGGGTCAACATCAATACCCAATGATTTGAAGGTATTGGCAACATTGTTAATAACGACCGCGATATCTTCTACTTTTTTTGCACCCGTACATACAACTTTACCTGATGAAAAAATCAAAAAAGCTGCTTTTGGTTCAGTTACTCTGTATACCATACCCGGAAATTTAGATTTATTATACTCAGCACCTTCAAGTTGTGGCTCGATGCTCACCAGATCAAAAGCATCTGCTAATTTTGTAGAAGCTACTACGTTTTGTATTTTTATTGTTTGTTCGGGCATTGTTCCATCCTATATTATGCATTTGTACAATTCATGAGAATTATACAGATGAGACTATAATTATTGCATTAACGATAAAACCTACGGAAAAATGAGCTAAATAATTCGCTAATTCTAAATACTTCCCCTTTAATTTTATATTAATGGCAGAATGCATGGATGTAATCTACCAGCGCAGAAGTATACGCAAATTTAATGTTGTTACTAATCCGGTAGTGAAAAAAAAGCTGATTAGTGTTGCCCTGAATCAACAATTCCTTGTCCCGGCTCCTGTTGTAATTGTGTTTTGTGCCAACACCCCTCGGTCCAGCAGAGTTTACAGTGGTAGAGGTGAACCATATTCCATGCAGGATACCACTGCCAGTATAATGACTCTTATGCTGGGTAGGAGCTTTCAGTGAAGCGGATGTTGCTGAGATCCTTATGATACTGCCCCATATCAATCCAATATGTTTACTTGCCCTGGGCTATCCGGCAGAGACCCCACCTGCAAGTGATCGAATGGATATTTCCAGGATCACTCATTGGGAATCCTGGTGAAAAGTATTATCTACCTTTTATCTCGGCCCAGATATGGACAAACCGTTGCAGTGCTGTGAAGTGGGATGTTACAGCAATTACAACGATTAACCAGCCCAGTAGCTGCATATCATATATTTCCTGGGGATAAACAACGTTAATTGCACTTACTATAATAATTAATGCAAGGCGATCTGCTCTGCCCATAATGCCACCATAATGCCGTTTTCCGCCTACTGCCTGGGCCTGGGTTCCCATATAACTGGTTATCAGCACACCTGTTATTGCAAAAACTCCGATCATCCAGTGGGCATAACTTGCAAAAAAAATTCCGCAAATAATAAAAGTATCAGCATATCTATCGATCACGTGGTCAAGAAAATCGCCCTGATCTGATTGCAGGTTCATCTTTCTTGCCATCACGCCATCCACAGCATCTGTGAACGAGTTCAAAATAACAAGGACAAGGGCCGCAAAAAGAAATAATTGATTGTTAAATGAATAATAATATGATGCTCCTGCAAAAATTGCGAATATTAGTGACAATAAAGAGACATTATTGGGTGTAAGCTTCATTCGGGCAAGGGCACTGGCTGAGGGTTCGAGTACAAAATTAATATATGGTCTATAGGTATTCAATGTCATAAGAACACCTCTTCACTCCAATCAAATCGACCAGGTAGATATTTTTCAAGTTGTCCGAAATCTTCGGCTTCCAAGAGTTGTATTATTGATTGTATCTCAAGACTTGCTTGAATTGGTGAGAATGTGGTGGTTTCAACTTCATATACCTTTTCGTTTAGTTCCACAGCTTCGATCAATATTACGTCCAGTGCCTCAGCTTCTATATTTTCTGTAATTTTTTCCCGTGTGTATCCTCTTGTTTCGAGGCGCTTACCAAGTACTTCAGGGCGGGTTCTGAGTATAATAATTGCATCATAACCTGAAAGATAATGGGATAGGTGGCCTTCAATTACTACAGTCGAGGTTTCGTCTTTTAGTATTGCATGAACTTTTTCATTTAACGCATCCAGATCAGCAATCAATGAGCCACGCTCTTCATCTTGCCCAAAGTGTAGTCCTTCGTCTATTACCAGTTTATTCAAATCTATGATTTTAAACGATTTTATAAGAAAATTGCATATAGTGGTCTTTCCCGTGCCTGGTGTCCCTGTTAATGCAATAATCATGATTGTAATATCTCGGCAAGTGCACTAATTACTTGTTGGTTCTGAGATGGTGTGCCCACCGTAATCCTGATAAGGTTCTCGCCTGCATCTTTAAAAGAGGAGCAGTCCCTTACAATTATCCCCCGGGTGAGCAATGACTCGTTCACATCACGGCTTTTTTTCGGTTTTACATCGATCATGATAAAGTTTCCTTCCGAAGGATAAACTTTACAGTAATTAGATAATCCTTCTGTCAAAAACTCCCTGCCAATCAGTACATTTTGAAT
>DATKUV010000242.1:0-4728 GCA_035530415.1 Candidatus Nanoarchaeia archaeon
ACCAAGAGCAATGTTGCCAACAAGGTCGATCAAACCGCCAAGAGTTGTCGGGTCGAGGTTACCTCGCGCAAAAACCTTTGGCAGCACACCTTTGAGAGTAGGATTCTCTCTTTCGATTGCGTCCATTGCATTATCAACGTCTTTACCAATTTCTGGCTGTTTAGCTTTTGATTGCAGATATGACCAGCGGGCAATTGTAGGGACAAAAAAGATATTTTCAGCTTTGTATTCGTCCCTGTCTTCAGGATCAGCACCGGCATAATCGCCTTCGCCTTGTTTCAGTTTGTTATACAGCTCCTCGAAAGCATCAGAGATATATTTTAAAAATATCAAACCAAGGACTATGTGTTTGTATTCGGCAGCATCAATGTTCTTTCTGAGTTTGTCCGCTGCTTTCCAAAGTTGCTTTTCAAGAGGTTCTTCTTGATTGTTCTTCTCGTTCTTTGCCATTTTATCAATCTTGCCCCTTCTATTCACCTTTGAAATATCCGTTACCGATAATAGTTTATAATATTTATATCATTTCAAACAATATTACGATGCACAGTATAGTCGATTCGCAGTTAAGATATACCCCGGACAATGTCCAAAGCCTGTATAAGGGATGTTAGGATTTACAATATCTATTTATGTTGTTAAATTTACGGGTATTCAAACGCTATTGTGAGTTTAACCTTTTCATCGTATGTTTCCTATCACTGCCCCCTACCGTGCTGCATTAATAAGGCGGGCGGCTGCGGGATATTGGGACTGGGCCAATTTCATTTGCATTGAGCCTGGGAATCCCAATATCCTGTATCTATGTAATCAGTTTGTTAACATTTCTTACCACTACAAATCCAAATTCACTCAAAATCATCCCTCAACTGTCAGGTTCCTGTAAAAAAACACTTGAAACTCATCGAGGTATTTTTCACAATACAAGATCCCACAACATTAAATCGCCAGGGTGCAGATGTGGTAACACAGTTTCGTTAGGTGATATTCTATCATGGATTGTACTTCCTTCAATATGGAAATTAAATTCTGCTAATATATTAAATTTAATCACAAACACGTAATGTAACTGTTTCGCTTAACCGGCTTCTTACTAAGCCAAGACTACCTATTATATGTAGTGACGGTAAAAATATACCTTAAGATATGTGGTTATTCGTGGATCGACATCTCAGAACGTCTATTAAATAGTATGTGAAATGGAAAAGTGGGTTTTGCTTATGGAGATAGTAAAAATTTCAAAATTAGAAAAAGAAGAATATGACCGATTAATCCGAGAAGGATGTATGTCTCGTATTGCCTTTAAAGGGGAAAAATATCCATATATTGCTCCATTTTTATATGTTTTTGATGGAACATTTATGTATTTCATCTCGACAAAATACGGTGCAAAAATTCAATACTTCCAGCAATATCCTTATGTTTCGGTAGAAGTAGAACAGATTAGCAAAGATTTTTCAACGTATGCCTTTGTAAGCCTGAGAGGACGTCTTTTTGAAGTGGAAGATACACAAAGAAAAAAAGCAGTTCTTGAAATGTTTGTTAGGATGATTGAAGAGAAAAATATTTCCAGGAATATTATGATTGCTCTTGGCCATTCACCTGAAGATCAGCTGGATGTAATTGCCAGTGAACAAAGAGTGATGATATGGAAGCTTGGGGACGTCGAAAAGATCATAGGTTTAACAAGCGGGACATAACGGTAAATGATGGGAAAATTTTTAACAGTGATTAAGGAATAATAACACATTCCAAACACAAATCTTATAATTGGACAATGGTTAAAAGAAGAAGAAGGAGCATGGCATGATCTATAAAAGGTTACGTTGCCATAAAGTGGTGAATATTATGTACCTTTGTGGCCCCTGACATCCTGGTTCTGGAAAGAATCTCTGAGACCATGCCCAGTATACCAGGGAATATTTCAGTAAAGAGAAAAGTATTGTTTAATATTTAAACTGGAGGTTGGAATTTCAATGAACAATAATGAAACCGTACCAATGTCATCGGATGCACGGTTCATGGTAGACCAGATGATACTGCAGGGACACGAGCGTATTCATTCTGATGACCAGAACCTCTGCAAGCTATTCATGAGTGAACTGACGAACATCTATCAGGACCAGAACCTCTCCTCAGAAGAAATGGACCTGCTGGACATGCCCAGAAGGTCCTTTACCGTGCATTTTCCGGTGCGCATGGATTCGGGCATTACCAGGATGTTCGTGGGGCACAGGGTCCAGTACAACGATGCCAGGGGTCCCACCAAGGGAGGCACCCGGTTCCATCCAGAGCTGACTCTGGACCATGTGAAAGACCTGGCATTTCTCATGGCCCTGAAATGCGCTGCAGTCAACATTCCCCTGGGGGGTGCCAAGGGGGGAGTGGTGGCCAATCCAAAAGAACTGAGCAAGAACGAACTGGAGGAGATGACCCGGGCCTATGTCCGTGCCATATCTGACTTTATCGGACCTCAAAAGGATATCCCTGCACCCGACGTATATACTGATGAGCAGATAATGGTCTGGATCCTGGATGAGTACGAACGGATCAAAGGAGAACACACTCCCGCAGTAGTGACAGGAAAACCTATTGAGCTTGGCGGCAGCTTGGTCCGAAAATATTCCACATCACTGGGTGGATTCTACGTGATGGAGGAGGCCATGGTTAAATTAGGGCTGGATAAATCTGCCAGTATTGCGATCCAGGGATTCGGGAACGTGGGTGAGAACGCTGCCAGGATTCTGGCTGACAATGGATATAAAATAATTGCTGTCAGTGATTCCAGGGGTGGTATATTAAATCCAAATGGGTTGGATTTCCCTTCGGTCAAAGCCCATAAGGTCACTACTGGCAGTGTAGTGGACCTTCCCGGTTGCACCAGTATCACCAATGAGGAACTGATGGTTTGCGATTGCGATATTCTCATACCTGCCGCTTTGTCCAACCAGTTGAACAAGGACAATGCCGATCATGTGATGGCATCGTTGATAATTGAATTGGCCAATGCCCCCACCACTACAAAAGCCGACGAGATCTTCTTTGAGCGCAACATCATGGTTATACCAGATATTCTTGCCAATGCAGGTGGTGTGGTGGTTAGCTATTTTGAATGGATCCAGAATCTCAGTAATGATTACTGGAAAGAGAAAAAGGTGCTGGATAGGTTACAATGGACCATGATATCATCCTTTAATGATATCTTCAAGTTGTACCAGCAAAATAATTATACCATGAGAAGGGCAGCTCTGGGGCTTGCAATAAAACGAATATTACATGCCGAACAACTGCGGGGGAATTTATAGGAAAGTATTGATATCAGCAGAAGATAGGGATAAAATCATAAAAAGTTGCTGAAGAGTATAATGTATCATTTATTATTCATTACTACTATGCGATTTGTTATCTATCCCTTTCTAATCCTCTCCCATTTTGAGTTTTCGTATTTCTCTTCCGTACTTAGCAATGTTCTTCCACTTTGCCTTCTCTGTACTTCTGACCATCTCATTGTGTTTATTTGAAAGGAATTTGACCTCCTTTCTCAATTTCAAATAATGTGTGTATCGACGGGGATCAAGCTCTCCTTTATCAAGTGCTTCCTTAACTGCACAGCCCGGTTCGCTTTCATGGATGCAATCTCTGAACCTGCAATTTTGGGCAACCTCCTCAATATCCTTAAAAACATCGTTAAGACCATCGCCTTTGGACCATAACTGGATTTCCCTCATCCCGGGATTATCTATAATCATCCAGCCATTTGGAAGCATAATCATCTCACGATAAGTCGTAATGTGCCTTCCATGGCTATCTGATTCCCTCACAGGCCCCACCTTCTGACGGTCCACACCGAGAAGTCTATTGATAATAGTGGACTTGCCCACTCCTGATGACCCGAGGAGAGCTATCGTCTTTCCCTTCCCTAAGTATCGATTAAGTATATCTAGCCCATGGTTGAGTTCTGCACTCAGGGAATATATAGGGGTAGATGGAGCGATTCTCTTCACTTGCTCTATTCTCACATCAGGATCATCACAAAGGTCGGATTTGTTTAATATTACCACAGGTTTTGATCCACTCTCTGATGCCAAAGTGAGGTATCTTTCAATCCGCTGGATGTTGAAATCATTATCAAGTCCTGATACGATCCAGACGATATCCACATTTGCGGCTATTATTTGTTCTTCTGTAACTCTCCCGGCAACTTTTCGGGACAATTTGCTCCTTCTTGGAAGGACTGCCTGGATGATCCCCCTGTCATCGTTAAATTCTTTCTTAATCCCCACCCAATCCCCAACAACTGGATATGATCCTTTATTAAAAGTATCGAACCTGAATTTGCCTGATACTTTGACCTTGATCTCTCCATTTTCAGTGATTGCAATACAACTCTTCCGCTGGACCTGGGTTATACGGCCAGGAACAAGTCTCTGGAGTTGGTGTGGACTAAAGCTCTCTTCAAATAATAAATCCCAACCAAGTGTTCCAAGATCTATCTTAGATGAATTCATCATGTTTAACCAATCTTTATTAGAACTTGATATTCTCATTATTTAAGGATACTTCCCGGTAGAAGCCGCTTCCAGAGGGTCGCCCCCTCCCAACAGCAGGCCGGTCATGAAACCAGGGATCCAAACCAGACCCAGTTTCTTCATATTATCAATGTCCTGCTGTTTGATAATAAACCGGATTAAATTTATATACTTTAAACACGATTATGCTAATTGTGTTTAA
>DATKUV010000243.1:0-8819 GCA_035530415.1 Candidatus Nanoarchaeia archaeon
CAAACAGTCTGCACCAACGATCTGTGCGACCAGGTTTGTCCCGATATCTGTGGGCATGTAGGCTTCCTTATGTTCTTTCTTGAACTTCTTGAGCCAGTCCCAGGCAGATGCCATGTTATGGAAACCGCCACCTGTTGGCAGCCCCAGATGTCCTTTAACAGCCATGATGGACCTGATGGTAGCACCAGAACCAGCACCTGGTGGCATTGCAGCCACATCTATTATGGGACGGGTAATACCGCAGTCCCTGGCCACTTCAAGCATGCCTTTAGCCTGACCGGTACCTCCTATTTCAAGGATGTCCATTTTACCTTTTACAGTGGGGTCTGTGGCATTGAATGCCAGCACAATGGCAGCATCCAGGTCACTATCCCTGACAGCTGCGATCTCTTCCTCATTGACACTTGCATTGATAGAGTTGTGTATGGCCCTGTCTGCCACTCCGATCTCTGTACAATACTGGGCTGCTGCAGCTCTGACATCACCGGCTGATGAATCGATCAAAAATGCTGTTGTATCATCGATCTCAACGAACCAGTCGATGAATTTCTTGATCGCTTCAGGCGTTTCACCCACGATCTGGTTGATGTACGGTAAACCGGTAATATCTCCCATCTCTTCCTGGGTCTTCCACAATGCCTCAGCTGCATTAGCGTCAAATATTCCTTTATCTTCATCACTCACGATCTTATGTCTGCCATAGAACATGGTACTGATGAGTACTGTGGGATATTCTCCTGGTTGGCCACCCATCTTTGTGCCACCGAACTGAAAAACTTCCTGTTTCTTATCGAATCTGAACATTTACTATCACCTCAACAAAATTCTTATTATACCTTCGAAAAAGGTCTCTCCAGCCTGCAATTGAACGGGTGCAGACGGTGACAAACCCAATGCCGTAATAATCAATAGATACATTACGACAATTATCAGTCCTATACAAATTCCGTATAGGACCCCTATGTCTCTGCCTATTCGTTTACCGATCCTTTGCTGCATTTCACTATGTGTGAATTCAATTTTTTCATCGATCAGATCAAGCTTTTTTATGATCTCTCGATAATCTGTCGGATCAACAATAATCTCCGGAACAGTATTTTCAGTCATCTTAAATACCTCCCGCAATTATGGGCAATCCGATCATTATGACAGCAAATATGAATCCAAGAATAATACCTTTGTAAGCAACACCTACACCGGAATCCAGTTTCTGGTTTCTGGCAATTAGCTGTCCCTTATACCTGATATCTTTTGTGATGATATCAAATACAGGTAGAGAAGGATTTACCACCATGGGTACTCCTTTTCCGTACTCAAATTCATCGGGTGATTCAGCGATCTCATCATTCATATTACATACCTCCCATGATCAAAAGACCAAGAGTTCCAAGTGTTAGGGTTAGACCTATCATTGCTCCTTCGATCTTACCAGAATACACACCTGATGCAAATTTGTTTAAATTGCCCATATCTGTTGTCTGGGCCTGAATCAAACGCATCCTGGTTTGTATCATGGCGACCTCGCCAGCCATTGGCCTAATTCCTGCACCTACTTCTTCGGTTGCACCTTCTTCCTTGATCTCAATGATCATTGGATCGCCGTTAAAGGCTCCAGGGTCTTTACCAACCAGTTCCTTGATCTTGCCAGTGATCTTTCCTTCATCCTCAGTATCGATCATATCAATACATTCGACCTGTTCCTGGAATCTGGCAATGGCCTCGGTTGTTAGGTTTTCGACATATGGAATGGCACCTACAGCACCCACGATCCTGTTCTCAGATGTACCATTGGCATGGATCTTCATCATGGCATCACCTGTAATATGGCCTTTGACCTCAGAACCAGTAACCAGAAGGAACCTGATATTCGGATTTGAGATTATATTAGCGACCACTTTTTCAATGCCGATATTCTCTGTTTTGCAGGGTCCTATTATAGAAGCTCCGGCAGCCAGATATGGTCCGGCAGTCAGATGGGAACCGCAGGTGATAACTGCCACACAATCCTGGGGATTACCAATCTCGTATTCCCCTTTCATGACTGGCCATCCAATAGATGGTTCTTTTTTATCAACCATGTAAAACACCTCCCAATTTCATCATCAGGGTCACCATGAACATGAGGATGAGACCTCCTATGAAACCATAGAAAATATTTGTCCACACTCCAGCAGTGACCGCAGCTTTCTCACGACCCGGGAATGAAGACAGAAGTGCCTTATCGGGGCCAAGAGAGTTCATCATATCATCTGCTATCTTATCCAGTTCATCCACATAGGTGGATAACCCGTCAAGAGAGTATTCCAATATATCTTCTCTTTCCTTTGCCAGAATTCCACTCATTGGCTCAAGTATCAGGTGAAATTCGGGTGCAACTCTAACGTGGCTCATTCTAATTCCTCCTCAGTTGGCAGTAATCCTGTACCAGTGATAAGATAGGCATCATGATGTGTTGCTTCTAAGAATTTCTTGAAGTATACCACAAAGATGATCAGACCAATAACAATGGTCAGTGCACTGGAAACTGCATTTATTTCAGTTAATGAAGCCACTCCAACCAATACCATCATCAAAGCTGTTTTCTCAACTCCAACCGTAAGTGTCCTGTATTGCCTTTCATCAGGACCGAGGCAGGCATTGAAAGGATGCAGCATTGCCATTGCTCCGCCAATAAACACCAGAGCAATATAACCGGTTGTAATAACGCCGGGTACTATACCCTCATCAAATCTGAAATCTCCGACAATTACCACGCTCAAACCTATCATTACAAGACAACCGGCACCTGCGATCTCTACCATGGATTTTTCCATGATGGGAATGTTCATTTTCAGGATCTTGTTTGCCATTATACCTATTATCAGCCCCATGATGGAAGCTGTAATAAATGAGATTATAGGACCTAAGAAATTAGGCAGGGTTACCAGATCAGATTCAGGTAATGCTAATCCGAACATGGCAGCTACTATGCCCATACCTAAGGCAAGCATACCAATGGAAGGTACACCAGTACCAAGACCATAACTGCATACCCGGCGTACTGCATCAGCACCCCATACTGCGGCAAATATTGCACCTATACCTCCAAGGAAGGAGAATATGGTAGTATCCAGAGTCTGATTTAACATTGTCAGGTATATACCGGCAAGTCCACCTACAACTCCAAGTACAACAATATTATTTGGTGATATCCCGCCAGATGCGGGTCCGCCTGCTGCTGTTGACATCAGCTAACACCTCCCATGATAGGGACGGCGATTATTGCGCAAAGTAGTGATGCGATCAGGCATGAAACTATTGCCTTTGGTACACGTTTGAATTTCGGGTCATGGAATCCTTCAATTGTACCCCCGATATTGTAGGATGCAATAACAGAATTCACATAGAACACACCAGTTGCAAATATGCCTGCAAGGGCAACAATGCCTGAGTTAGTGTGGTCACCGCCAATATTCATTAACTGAATATAGATCAATGAACCTCCAAGTCCTCCCAGGAGACCTCCTATTGTGCCGCTCACAAAGCTTACTGTAGGAACACCATGGCCTTCTGTACCCTTTGAAACGTATATGTCCTGCACATCTCCGGTTATTGGATCCTTCTTTACCTTTGCAGACACTGGAGGAACTCCGACTCCATAGACGTATATTAGCTGTCCTATGAACATCGTTACAGTGATCATAATCATTGAACCCACTGCGCCTGATGCCATTACTAGAATCATATTGGAACTACTAAGTCCTGCTGAAGTTGCCAACTCATTGTACATGAATCCGGCACTTATCAGACCGGTCAGACCTGCTCCGGCTGCCAGCTGTACAGTGCCTGTACCCACACCAGTTGCCTGGGCCATAGCTGCCGGGGCACCACCTACTGGTATAAAATGAACACCAAGTCCTACAAGTACTCCACCAAGAGTAATGAGAACTATTGTTATTGGGTCGATCATGCGGCTACACCTCCGGTATCCTCTTTATAGGGACCATATGCTTTTCTGGCTTTAACTTCAACAAGCCTGTTTGCAAGTATCAGGATCAAAACAATGATCAATCCTGTAATAATAGCATTGATGCTCCCGGGAACAGAGTCCATTCCACTGAAAATTGTTGATCTCCAATTGTCCAGGAACACGGTCAGGCCAAGTGCCAGTCCTGTCAATGGGCCGCCGAACTTGGCACATGCCCAGACATTATCCATACCGTTTCTCAGACCTGATTCGGCTTTTCTTACAATATTGCCTGAGAATGCAGCATTTAATCCGGCACCAAATTCCTGTTGCTGGAACTCTCTTTCCGCACCATAATGGACATCACCGGTTGATGAGCCAATAGCTCCTGCAGTTATTCCCCACAGAAGTGCCAGTAAGGGCAGCGGGAATGGATGTCCCATAAAATGGTCCATTATATAAGAAAAACTCACAATACAAAATACTGCAATAAATCCATGTCCCATAATTACAGGGATGTGCCCTGTGACCATGTCCATGTAAATTGGTTGCTTGAAACGTTTTTGACTTGCACAACGCCCTAAATGCGCAGTTATTGAGAATAATGCGAGTACAAGTGCAGCAATAAATGCACCAATTGCGATAGCAAATATCACCGACATTTCCTTAGCGATCAATACTGAAGCCATTGTTCCGCCGGCGGCACAAAATAGGCCGTAAGATACCGGTTCTCCTGAAATGGCTTTATTAAAGATCCTATGGGGATAGTTCATTTGAGCAGCTAGTTGCACCTGAGAGTTAGGGTTACTCTGAGAGCCGACATCTGATTCCAGATCTTCGGCTGCACCAGCGATGGTAGCCAAAGCCCCAGCAAGCGCAACAATGCCCATATCCATAATTATTGGATCAGTCATTCTATTTTCATCCTCCTATACTAATAATTGTAATCAATGAGATCTTTCTATCCAAATAAAATCCAGATTACATATCTCATGTCCAAAAACTAGTCTCCACTAGTTTATATTGGATTACCAGAAACCCCTTATAAACTTTTCTAAATTAATATGCGGTGGACTAATTTGTGGATTTAAAAAAAAGATTGAACATCAAGTCCCAATATCCCATCCATCCATATATTCAAACTGATGAGGTTTCAGGGTGTCGATTTTAATATCAAGGGCCTCAAGTTTGAGTTCAGCTACTTTCATATCTATATCATTTGGCACAGGATGAACACCTGGTGTAAGCCTGGTCTGGGAAATATATTCGACACTCAATGCCTGGTTAGCAAAACTCATATCCATTACTTCTGCAGGATGACCATCCCCGGCAGCAAGATTTACCAGCCGCCCGTCTGCCAGCACATTTATCCGTCGACCCCCCAGGTCATATTCTATTATGTTATTACGCACTTTTCGAATTGAAGTTGCCATTTCTTTTAATTGGTCAAGATTTATCTCTACATTGAAATGCCCGGAATTGGCAAGTATGGCCCCGTCAGGCATTAATTCGAAGTGTTCCTTTGTAAGGATATCCACATTGCCGGTGGTGGTAATAAATATCTCACCAATTGCCGCAGCATCGATCATTGGCATTACGCGATAACCATCCATCCTGGCCTCCAAGGCACGGATCGGGTCTACTTCAGTTACGATCATATTTGCACCAAGACCATCACCCCGCATGGCAGCACCTTTGCCGCACCAGCCATATCCTGCAATCACCACGTTCTTACCAGCGACCAGAAGGTTTGTGGTGCGTATTATACCATCCCAGCTGGACTGCCCCGTACCATAGCGATTATCGAACAAGAATTTTGTCATGGCATCGTTCACTGCGATCACAGGGATCTTCAAAACACCGTCTCTTTCCATTGATTTCAGTCTATGGATGCCGGTTGTGGTCTCTTCACATGCACCCAGGATGTTCGGCATCAGGTCCTGTCTTTCTGTATGAAGTTTAAAAATAAGGTCAGCACCATCATCAATGGTAATATCTGGTTTATGGTCAAGTACAGCATCTATGGCATCATAATATTCCTTATCAGAACAATCATATTTTGCATAGCATGAGATATTCTCCCTGGTGTCAAGCGCTCTTGCCACATCATCCTGTGTACTCAGAGGATTGCAGCCTGCTATAGCCACTTTTGCACCTCCTGCTGCCAGGGTCTCGACCAGTACTGCTGTTTTTGCTTCCACGTGCAGGGCCATTCCCACAACATGGCCTGCCAGGGGCTGAGTCTTAATAAAATCCTCTCTGACCTTTGCCAATACAGGCATATGGTTTCGTGCCCATTCAATCTTCATATTCCCTGATTCGATCAATGTTTCAGTCATTTATGTTTCTCCTTGAAAAATTGTCATAATAAAATCGTATCCACTTCAAATCTAAAGGTAACTGACTCCTTTTTTAAATCGAAAACCTGCTAAAGCACTTGATTTAGATAATCCGAATATGCATTTTACCCTGCTTTTTGAAGTGGATACATAAAATCATTTATTTTTAAATTAATCATTTTTTACTCTCTGGATCAGCTTTTCAGCTGCAACAGCTGCCTTTTTCATAACTTTTTCCTGGTCTATAGATTTGACCACTCCATCTTCCATCAAAATATTTCCATTCACTATCGTTGTCTTTACATCAGAGCCTCTTGCAGCATATACAAGATGGGATATTGGGTTATGGACTGGAAGTAAATGGGGTTTATACATATCCACTATTATTATATCTGCTAACATGCCTGGTCTCAGTACACCAACCGGAACCCCCAGGGCATTTGCACCATTTAAGGTTGCCATTTTTATTACTTCTTCGGCAGGGAGTATCGTTGGGTCCATGGATTTTACTTTATGAAGCAAGGCCGTGGTTTTCATCTCTTCGAACATGTCCAGGCTATTGTTGGAAGCACACCCGTCCGTGCCCAATGCTACGTTTGCACCACGTTCTAACAATTCAGGTACCGGGGCAATCCCTGATGCCAGTTTCATGTTGCTTATCGGGCAATGGGCAATATTCACATTTCTATTGGCCAGAATGTCCATATCCCCCCCGGACAGCCAGATGCAGTGGGCAGCCAATACATCAGGTCCCAGAAAACCCAGTTCGTCCAGCATATTCACACTGCACATACCGAACTGTTCCTTCATCTGATTCAGTTCAGCCTTGGTCTCAAGCACGTGAATATGTATGCGGGCATTATCCTTGACAGCCTGTTCCTTAACCCGTACCAGAAATTCCCTGCTGCAGGTGTTTGGGGCATGAGGGCCATACATTGCGGTAATACGGCCTTGGGCAGCGCCGTTCCATGTATTGAAAAACCGTTTGCCTTCTGCTAATTCAGAGTCAGCCCTGGATTTATCTCCCAGGTCGATCATACCGTATGAAAGGGCTGCTCTCATCCCTGATTCTTCAACTGCCCTGGCTACGCTGTCCACATGGATATACATATCAGCAAAAGCTGTAGTCCCCGATCTTATCATCTCAAGACAACCTAGCATGGTGCCAATATACAAGTCATCATGAGTGAGTTTTGCCTCGGCAGGCCAGATATGGTCTTCAAGCCACTGCTGCAACGGCAAATCATCTGCATAGCCGCGAAATAGTGTCATGCCAATATGTGTATGGGTATTGATCATGCCGGGCATTACAACGCAGTTTTTGGCATCGATCACTTTCTCTGCTGGTTTTTCCTCCTTGCCCACATAGGTGATCTTACTGTCTTCTACAAGCACACATCCATTTTCAATAGGAGGTCCGTCCATTGTAATTACATACCCATTCTTAATGAGAATATCAGCCATCTAGTCCAAATAAACTGTTTCAATGTCAAATAAGGTTTCTGATAAATCCATAAAAAAAGATGAATTAAGTGGAAATAAATATTGAAAAACATGCGCCGATCGGGATTCGAACCCGAGTTCATGGCTTGGCAAGCCACGGTGATAGCCACTACACTATCGGCGCACAATGGTATCAAGTGGAATCCTCATACGAGAATATAGTATATAGATTTTTGGTTGTAGAATTGGTTTGAGAAAAAAATATCACATCTATTCAATACCAATCCTGACTTGTTTTATTACCCTTATCTGGAAAGGCTCAACACATCGTGAAAACTTTTGATATTCACCTTGTTTAATGCATCCTTCGTGATGCATCATGAATCCTGACGAAGAAGAAAGAATAGTTGCCGTAAATCGATGTGTAAAGGGTGAAAAAAGAACAGACATTTACAAAGACCTGAATCGATCAAAAGGTTGGCTTTCCAAGTGGTTTAATCGCTGCAAAATTGGTGAAGAGGGATAGTATCAGTCCCAATCAAAAGCACCTAAAAATCCTGGAAAAAAGACAAGGGATGAAATTAAAAATGCAGGTGAATCTCAGAAAAACTTTGATGGAAGGTAACGAACACGAATCCAAATATCTTGGCGTGGGTGCTGATGCAATTCAATATAGGATGCACAACCTTGGTTTTTCAGACGATGACACGCCTTCAACCTCAACGATAAATCGGATTGTCAAAAAACACAATCTGAAAGTAAATAAGCGCGAGCTATATAAACGGGTAAGATCAAAAAAGAGATACACACTCCTGAATCCTACGCGAATCAATGAGATGCATCAGATGGACTTTGTTGGTCCGCAATTTATCAAGGGATACGGTGCAATTTCCTCCCTTAATCTCATCGATGTAGTCAGTAATCAGGTTCACATCGAGCAGAATAATTCTAAAAGTATGGATACTGTAATTGCTTTTCTTATTCAGTATTGGAGTAATAACCCGATTCCAAGATATTTGCAGGTCGATAATGGAATGAACTTTATTGGGGACTTTATACACCCGCGTAAATTCAGTCGTTTTACAAGACTT
>DATKUV010000244.1:0-2494 GCA_035530415.1 Candidatus Nanoarchaeia archaeon
GTTGGTGAAGAAAAAACAAAAGAAGTATTCGGGGATTATATCAGCATCTATGATTTCAAACAATCGGTAGAGGACGGGGCTACAGTACCGTTGTATTATGAAAACCGCATCCCTGAACTCCAGCTTACCAATAAAGACCTCAATAAAGACCTGGAATGCTTGATAGAAGAAGCAGAATTGGATGCAGAACAGGAAAAGAAAGTTGCCCGGGAATTTGCTCGGGAGTACCATTTAATCACAAGAAACGACAGACTTGAGAAGATCGCAGAAGATATTGTTGCACATTTCATGGGTCGTGGGACCACTGGCAAGGCAATGGTCATTTCCATTGATAAAGCCACTGCGGTAAAGATGTATGATAAAGTGCAGGAGTACTGGCAAAAATATCTCACCGATCTGGAGGCAAGGCCAGTCCCATCTTACGAAAGTGAAAGAAATGAACACCTGGCCAGAATCAAATTCATGAAATATACCGACATGGCTGTGGTGGTATCCCAGGAGCAGAATGAAATCGAGACCTTCAAAGAAAAGGGATTGGATATTGCTCAGCATAGAAGGCGGATAGTAAACGAAGACCTGGATAAAAAATTCAAGGACCCGGATGATCCTTTGCGCATCGTATTTGTCTGTGCTATGTGGATGACCGGTTTTGATGTTCCTTCCTGTTCCACCATCTATCTCGACAAGCCCATGCGCAATCATACATTAATGCAAACCATTGCAAGGGCGAACCGCGTCTTTGGAGACAAATTAAATGGTCTGATAGTGGATTATATCGGAGTATTCAGGAATCTGGAAAAAGCTCTTGCGATCTATGGATCTGCCGGTGGTGGAGATACAAAAGATTGTGAAACTCCAGTAAAGGATAAAAGTGAGCTTGTTAAGTACCTGAAACAGGTGATCAATGAAATTGAAGAGTTTTGTAAAAAAAGAGGAATAAAACTAACTCAAATACAGGCTGTTGATGGTTTTGAACGGGTGAAATTGCTTGATAATGCCGTTGAAGCAATTTTAATTACTGATGAATCAAAGAAAAAATACCTGTCACTGGCAGTGAACGTAGCTAAAATATACAGAGCGATCCTCCCTGATCCGGCTGCAAATGAGTTTGGACCCAGCCAGAAACTTATCACAATAATAGCTGTAAAAATTCGTTCCCTGACACCGAAAGCAGACATCTCGGATATTATGGGTGAAGTTGAGGAATTATTAGATCATTCAATTGCTACAGAAGGATATATTATCCAGGATCCATCTGAACAATCTGAAGTAAGCAAATATCTGGATTTAAGCAAGATTAATTTTGAAGCATTAAAGGAAGCTTTTGAAAAAGGTCATAAACGAATCGAAACAGAAAAATTGAGAGCTTCGGTTGAAAATAAATTGGCAGAATTGGTCCGTTTAAATAAAAGTCGGATGGATTATCTGGAGAAGTTCCAGGAAATGATCAATGAGTATAATTCTGGCTCACATAATGTCGAGTTCTTTTTCACTAAACTAATGGCCTTTGCACAGGAACTCAATGCAGAAGAAAAACGGGGAGTTGCTGAAAAACTTACTGAAGAGGAACTGGCAATCTTTGATCTATTGACCAGGCCGGAAATGACTTTGAATAAAAAAGAGGAATTACAGGTTAAAAAGGTCGCACAGAAGCTTTTGGAAACCCTTAAAGAAGAAATGTTGGTGTTGGACTGGCGCAAAAGGCAGCAATCCCGGGCTGCCGTCCTTGTATCTATTGAAGATACCTTAGACCTGCTGCCTCGGATTTATACTCCGGATTTATATCAGAATAAGTGCGATGCAATATATCATCATGTATATGATTCATATTTTGGGCAGGGACAGAGTGTTTATGCTCTTTCGGTATAATGATGACCTCGCCTTAGTCTCCTTTCTGTAACAACCTTTACACTTCCTTAATCCCATATTATGTTAACAACAAATGAAAACTAATTAATTTATACAATGAAGTTCAAACAATCAATATAAGGATATGTCAATAATTATACAGGGGGTCCTAACAGTTACACCAGAAATAAAAATATATACACTAAGTACATGTGTCTATTGTAAGCGGTTAAAAAAATTTCTTAACACCAATGGGTTTGATTTTAATTATGTGGATGTGGACACCCTGACAGGCAATGAGAGGGAAGTGGTCATGCAGGAGGTAATGATGTTAAATCCAAGGATAAGTTTCCCAACTGTAGTGATAAATGGAAAAGTCATTGTAGGTTTTAACGAAACAGAGGTTCGGAGGGCACTTGGATTATGACAGAAGAGACTGAAAAGCTCTACCAGGAACTAAAAAAACTGGCTGATGAGGACGGCTATACACTGCAGCCCGACCAGGAGATACTTGAAGATCTGCTTATCGGGCTTGTCGAGAATGAAATTCGGTACGGATACCGTGCATGTCCCTGCAGACTGGCCTCAGGAATACTGGCAAAGGATATGGATATCATCTGTCCTTGCGATTACCGGGACCTGGACC
>DATKUV010000245.1:0-3578 GCA_035530415.1 Candidatus Nanoarchaeia archaeon
TTCAATCGTTTTCCTGCTTCTGCTATTGCAACTCCCATTGCATCATCGACAGTTTCAATATCTTTGACCAACCAGGCTGCTTCTAATGTAACTCTATAATTATTCATATTCTTACCTTCGTCTCACAATTAATTTCTATTATTATTCCAACCGAATTTCCTAGATAGCAAACAAAGTCTCATCATTTGCCTTAAATACTCCCAATCTAATACCTGCATCCAACCAGGCATGACCATAACTGAAACATACCAGGGCATTAACCAGATCTTCGCCTTCCATAAAATGTACCCCGTCATGATAATAGGACCGGGCCATATTCATGTAATCTTCTGCTACTTTTCCTAAATATGATTGCTCTTCAGTTACCACTTCTATCTTTTGGATGGCCTGCTCCAACATGACCATATACCGACGTGACTTCTCTTTAATGTCAGCAGGTTGAGACAGCATAAACCATAAAATAGCAGGGAAATCACGTAAATGTTGTCATATTATCTAAAATAAATCCTCACACCATCCCTTTCTTAGGTTTTGGCAGAACCCCACGGCTCATTTCTTCCACGTCGTATTCGTCAAGGATCTCGCCCACGATCTCTTCTACAATATCCTCTATCGATAGCAAGCCCACCACCTTTTCATGTTCATCCATAACCACTGCTATCTGGATCTTTTTTGACTGGAGTTCCTTGAAAATGGAGCCGATCTTACGGTCATTCCTTACCTTAAGAATGGGTCTTAAAATGTCCTGGGCACGTATTCTGGTGAGTTCTGCATCGATGTACTTCAAAAGATCCTTAGCATAGATCATGCCAATAATTTTGTCGAAATCATCTTTCCAGACCGGGAGCCTTGAATGACCTGATTCATTGAATTTTTTAAGGGCAGCATCAAGGGTCTGGGTATTTTCAACACTGACAATATCGCGTCTGTATGTCATTGCGGTCTTTGCCTTTGCATCGGTAAATTCCAGGATGTTCTGTATCAATATCCTTTCCTGCGGCTCTATTACGCCTTCCTCCACGCCGACCTTGAGCAGAAATTTTATCTGATCTTCAGTGATGAAAGGATTCTTTATTTTTTCCTTAACGCCCAATAAACGCAGCACGAGATTGGTTATCTGGGTAAATACAAATACCACAGGGTACAGCACTTTGGTTAAGAACAATAACAGCCGCGCAATTCTCAGGCTGTGAGAATTGGCATGCCTGGCTGCAAAGGTCTTGGGTACGATCTCGCCAAAGACCAGAATGACCACGGTCATCACTCCGGTGGCGATGGCAATGGCGGCATTCCCAAAAAATCTAATTGCCACCACGGTAACCATGACCGAAGCTGCAACGTTTACGATATTGTTCCCTATCAGGATCGTAGTAATGAATCTCTCTGGGCGGGCCAGTTCCTCATGGATTATCTTAGCCCGCTTGTCACCATTTTCTGCCAGGTGCAGAATCTTGATTCTATTAACCGCTATAAAGGCAGTCTCTGAAGAGGAAAAAAATGCAGAAAGGCCTATCAGGATGATAACTATGGCAAGTTCTGCCATTAATGTGGGATCGATCACTTCTGAATAAACTCCAAAATTAACATAATCAAAATACCATAAAAATTTTTCCTGATAAAATAATAGCGGGGCATGGATTCGAACCATGGATCTACGGGTTATGAGCCCGTCGGGATTTCCTGACTACCCCACCCCGCTTCGATTGATATTATCAGGAATGGGTAAGGCCTTAAAATAGTGATGATTAGACATAAAGCCTTCGGTTTCCAAAATGTTCTTTTGCAGAACTGTATAAAAATATGAAATATGTTTTTATTATTATTTATTGTGGATTGTTCGTAGGCGTACGAACCTTTATATATTAAAATGTATTATTATATATTAATTGAATTATTATTGTTGATATATAATAACACACGAACTATGACCAGAATGTCGAGAAAACTAAGAAGTGATAGACTCCATTGTACTTTTAGTGCAATAATGGACATATTTGCCATGCAATACCTAAGGGAACCCAATGTGTATGAGATCAATGATCTTATCAATATTTTGGGCGATAAAGGTATGATCTGGATGGCTTGAATTATTCAAATTAACAGAATTTCTTTTTTTTATTTTTTGCCGTTGTAAGGTATCTTTTTCTGGAAAAGGAAACAAATTACATTTATTATATGTTTGCATTAATATATTTTTATTCAAAAAACCTTAATAATAATTAAAACCTAACAAAAATATCGCTCTTCTTCAGTCCTGAAATTTTCCTGGCGTTTTATCTGATTTTATTCCATTTCTCATATCCATATGAACAATGAACCATAGGATCCAACCGGCGTCATCATCCTGGACCGTGTCATGAACAAAGACGAATGCAAAGCCATGTGCACCTCCCCACAGATCCCCTTACGGGAAAAGCTCTTCTTCAGGATGATCTACGAGACCACCACCCGACCCAGGGAGGTCCTGGAGGCAAGGATCGAGCTGTGGAACCGCAACACCGGCGAGATCACCTTCCCCAGGACCAAGAGCAAGTACAACCGCTGGACCAGGCGCCACATGTGCGCCTCAATTAATATATATTGTCATGATGGTCAACATCCAGAAAGATCACTTTGTTTTCATTTTCAACAATCTCGAAAACAAGTACAAAAGATTTATCAATATGAACTCTTCGCAATCTTTTCATGTCATGTTGAAGTGGCTTATAATGTTGAGGATTTTTCAGTATTTCACTCATCTTTTTCAAAATTATCTCGAATTGCTTTTTATTTTTTCGCCTGAGTTTATCCAATTCCCTTTCAAGCTCCCTGCTGACTTCGTAATTGTATTTCAAAGCCGGACACCAAATTTCTGTTCAAAATCAGCACTGGAAATTGTCCCTTCTTTTTTTATTGATTCAAGCTTTCGGATAAACTCTGGTTTGACATGATGCAGATCGTTATCTATATCCTCGATGGTTTCTTCGATGGATATTATTTTTATTTTTAAGAAATCAAGGTCGGATATAATTTTTTCTAATAATTCAACTTCAAGCATATTATATCTCCATATTTTTTATTTCGTCGGGATAGATAATATCATTTTCGCAGTAAACCAGTAGATGAGACTTTTCTGTAAGTTCTAGCATGATCGTTAATCTGGATAATCCCAGTTCTGCCAGTCCTGATGTTTATGCAGCTCTTCAATAGTGAACTAAAAAAGCAAATGACCTTTACTTCATATCTCAAGTCTATCTTCATATATTTGTATCTTCTCATGTTCAATAAGAAAATTTTAGTTAATTTTACCCTTACATCTCATCATGGTATGCAATTGCCTGCGCCTCTTCATCAGTAAGTGGAATATACTGTGATACCAGAAACAGGCTTATCAGTACCAGACCAATTGGGACGAGGGTGGTGAGATATTTTCTTGAAGCAAGCGATTTCTGAATGATGATCTATTCATTCCCCTGGAGTATGAAATCTAACATCGACATTAGATCTTTTACAATCAATTCGAAGTCTGGAAGGTCCCTGGTAAGTCTGGCAAGTGCAATAGTCCAGAATTTATTTACTTCTGAAAGTCTATCAGGATC
>DATKUV010000246.1:0-3165 GCA_035530415.1 Candidatus Nanoarchaeia archaeon
TTCCAGGTCATCACATGTTTTTCTCAATACATCATTGTCATTTACACCTGGTAATAGCACAACGGCAGCATATACATCAGCGCCTTTACAAAATAGCTCAAGATTGGATAAAGATGCTTCAGGGGTTTTATCATTCATGTATTCTTTTCTAAGCTGTGGATCTGTAGCAAATACAGTGAAAGAGACTTCTTTTACTCCATGGTCCAAATAGAACTCAGCTTCATTTCCTTTGGTAAATCCCTTGCCACTGGTGTATCCAAGATGTATTGGACTTTCTAATTGGGAGAGCACTTCTGTCAGGACTTCAAGGTCTGGATAACAACTAACATCCCCGCCACCGCTTATGGTAATCCTTTCAATATTATCATTATTGAAATGTAATATCTGGTTTAAGTCCTGTACAACCATCTGGACAGGTTTGAAACCGGGATAGGATTCTTTTACGCCTTCAGTGCAAAAACGACAACCTTTCTGGATGGGTAGGCAGTGTTTACAACCAAAAGCAGGAACATCTTTTACTGCTTTAAAATAACAGTATTTGCAAAATCCATTGCAATCGAACCCCGGCCTTCCTCCAACGTCAGCTAATAATTCCATTTGAATCATCTCATTTTTGTATGATAGTTTATTAATCTTATTTTATTATAATTCTGCTTTGAGCGTAAGTTACATTATTATAAAGCTGTCGGTCATTAGAACACTAAATTAGATAAAAATCCAACATTATAAATAAATCAATTTATCAAAAATTTGAGATTGTCACGATTAATCCGTAACCTTTAAGTAGGTTTGTAGAATAAGTAAGTAGTACAGTAAACTGAAGTTGGTTGGTTACTCAATATTCAGTATAAGAGGTTAGGCTATGAAATATTTTGATTAAATGGAACTTTTAGAATACTTTTTTAGTTCTATTTCAAAATATGACGCTATTCCTCTTGTATCCACCAATGCAGGTTTTCTGAATAAAGTATAGGAGGAAAAATAAGCGTGTCTGACAAAATAGACCTATATAGCGACAGAGGAGCTAAACTCAAAAGTGGCGTAGACATTAGAGATATAAGCCCTCTCAGAAACAAAGCTATCAAGAAGATTGTACACGACACTAAGCGAACAGCTGCTGTAGACTTAGCTGGAATCGAGAAATCATTAGCCACAGGAAAATATGGCGGCAAAGGCCGACAAATTCCTGGAAGGACACTGAAACTCGATGTAGTCAAGAATGCAGACAAGATTGTCGCTAAAGTCGCGGACCTCGTAAAAGTAGATGCTGGAGACGATACTGTCGTCAAGTCACTCAACGGTGGCAAACAGATGATTGTACAAGTTCCCTCTGCTCGAATTGAAGCAGGTGCAGAATATGTTGCATCATTAACATGTGCATCAATGGGAACTCTCCAAGCTATGATTGATACCTTCAACCTGAACATGTTCAATGTTCCAGAAGTAAAGGCATCAATCATGGGACAGTATCCACAGACCATGGATCTGGCTGGCGGTCATGTCAAGTCAATCCTGGAAATCCCACAGAAAGATGAAGGCTTAGGCCACTCATTAAGAAATATCATGGCAAACCATCTGGCAGCCGTGACAAAGAAGAACGCAATGAATACAGCAGCCCTCTCAGGAATATTTGAGCAGGCCGGTGTGTTCGAGATGGGTAATGCTCTCGGTATGTTCGAGAGAAACCAGTTGCTCGGTCTGGCATATCAGAACCTGAATGCCAACAACATGGTTTATGCAACAACCAAGGCAAACGGTGCTACAGGTACCATCGGTACAGTAGTGCACTCAATTGTCGAACAGGCAATCGAGAACAAAGTAATTGCAGCCGATAAGAAACTCGGTTCTGGATATACCATGTACAAAGCAAATGACGTATCCATGTGGAACGCATATTGCGCAGCCGGAACTCTTGCAGCAAACCTGGTTAACTGCGGTGCAGGAAGATCACCACAGCACACCTCTTCAACATTGTTGTATTTCAACGACATTATTGAGAAGGAAACTGGTCTGCCAGGATGCGACTGGGGTAAGGTACAGGGAACTGCAGTAGGATTCTCCTTCTTCAGTCACTCAATCTATGGCGGCGGCGGTCCTGGTGTGTTCAACGGTAACCACGTAGTTACCAGACACTCAAGAGGCTTTGCTATCCCATGTGTTGCAGCATCAGTATCACTCGATGCCGGTGTCCAGATGTTCACTCCAGAGATGACATCCGGTCTGGTCGGAGAAGTGTTCGGATCAGTTGACGAATTCAGAGAGCCTATTAAGGCAGTAGCAGGAGCGCTATAAGCGAACAAATGAGGATTTAAATGGTCAAAACCGCTTATACTTCACGCAAAAAGAAGCCAATTCAGATTGAGATATTTCCACAAAGAGTGTTAATGCCTGATACAGCTGAAAGGTTGTTGAATGCCATTGATAAAACACCTGGTGTTATCAGGATGACAATCAATGGACCCAGTTTACCCATGCGGGTTTGTTGTGGATCAGGAAAATTCACTCCAGTAAATCATCCGGATCGGCGGATTATAAATGTTTCAGATCAAGCATTTGAACTGAATATTAGAGTTGGCCGGATTCGGATAGAAGTGGAAGACCGAAATGTCAAGGAAGAAATTAATAAAGCAGCAAAAGAAGCTTTGCCATTCCCTTTCGAATTCAGAGAAGGGCACTTTATTAAAACAAAAGCTACCCTGACAGATTATGCCAAATACGGTTTCAAGAGCCGGACCGACGAGTCCATCAATCTTGAGGATGAACGTTTGTTAGGATTAGTTGATCCTAAAGCGAATCCAAAAGACCGTATATGTATATTGGAATCAAAAGCAGAGTGATAGAAATGTTCGGACGAGAAACACAGTGTGTGGACTGTAGAGAAAGCATGGGCCTCGGTAGAGGTGGTGGCCTTGCTCAGCGAGGTACACTATCAGAGACCGGCAGGCCTGATGTGATCGCAGTCGCCATGTCTCCCGGACGAAGACATATCACTAAACCTGTATGTGAGATCACATACGGACTCAGAAGAGAAGGAATCCAGGTAAGTGTCCTGGTGCTAAATTCCGGTGCAGGCGTCCCTGAAGATCTTTCAGGAAAGTCTGTAATGGGATACGGACCCAAGTTCGGATTGAATTCCAAGGAATTAGCACAAATAGAAAGACACAA
>DATKUV010000247.1:0-12470 GCA_035530415.1 Candidatus Nanoarchaeia archaeon
AAAACCAATATAGTTACTCTTGTAGCCTGGGGCGGTGTGGGCAAAACAGCTCTTGTGAATACCTGGCTGAGTAACATGCGCCAGGACAACTTCCGAGGTGCGGAGAGGGTTTTCGGCTGGTCCTTCTACAGTCAGGGTGCATCGGAAGATAAACAGGTATCTGCTGATATGTTCGTTGCATTTGCCCTGAAGTGGTTTGGCGACCCTAAGCCAAAAGAGGGTTCACCCTGGGAGAAAGGAGAGCGACTGGCAGAACTCATCCAGAAACAGAAAACCCTGCTGATCCTGGACGGGCTTGAGCCTTTGCAAAATCCACCTGGGGAAAGGGGAGGCCGAATCAAGGACCCAGGTCTTAAGTCTCTGCTTCGGGAGCTGGCTAACCACAATCCCGGGTTCTGTGCCATAACCACGCGTCTGGAAGTGGATGATATCAAGGATTTTATCGGAAATTCAGCGCAAAGCATCTCTCTTGATCATCTCTCACCTGATGCAGGAATGGAGCTTCTCAAACACCTTGGTGTAATGGGAACTTCTGAAGAACTAAAACAGGCATCCCGTGAATTTGGTTATCATGCGCTTGCATTAACTCTGCTTGGAAGTTATCTTACTGTGGTATATGATGGGGATGTCCGAAAACGAGACCAAATTGCGAGGCTGACCGATGATGAGGAACATGGCGGCCATGCCAAAAGGGTAATGGAATCATATGAAGAATGGTTCAAAGGTAAACCAGAACTGAATATCCTGAATATTATGGGGGTTTTCGGCAGGCCTGCCGAGGGTGGCGCAATTAAGGTACTTATGACCAAACCAGTCATCAACGGTTTGACATCGGATTTTAAAAAATTATCATCTAAAAACTTGCGATTTGCTTTAAATCGTCTAAGGAAGGTAGAACTTCTATCTAAAGAAGATGCTTTCGGATCAGATAAGCTGGATTGCCATCCCCTCATACGGGAGCATTTTGGTGAAAAATTAAAAGAGAATAATCCTGAAGCGTGGAAAGAAGCCCACAGCAGGTTATATGATTATTACAAGAATTATGCCGAGGAACACCCATACACCATTGAGGGGATGGTTCCGCTCTATGCAGCAGTATCGCATGGCTGCGAGGCTGGCCGCTACCAGGAAGCAATGGATGAAGTGTATTTGGGGCGGATTTTAAGGGGTAGTGAACATTTCAGTTGGTCAAGGCTCGGAACTTTTAGCGCCGATCTTGCTGCAATGTCAGGCTTTTTTGACCACCACTGGGACCAAACTATAGCAGAGCTTGCCGAAACTGAGAAAAGCTTCGTCTTGGCTCAAGCTGGCCTTTATCTCCGTGCACTGGGTAGACTGGCAGAGGCGGCACAGCCCATGAAAGCGGCATTTGAATCTCGAATTGCAAAGCAAGACTGGAAAAATGCTACCATCGTTGCCAACAACCTCAGCGAACTCTATCTCACCTTGGGCGACCTGGCCCAGGCCTTGGAGTATGCAGAGCAGAGCGTAGACCTGGCAGACAGAAGCGACGATGCTTCTTGGCAAATGGCCAGCCGGACAGCCCTGGCCGATGCCCTGCACCAGACCGGCAGCCTGTTTGAAGCCGAAGCTGCCTTCCAGGAGGCTGAGGAGATGCAGAAGGAACGGCAGCCTGAGCACCCGCTCCTGTATTCGCTGCAGGGATTTAATTACTGCGATCTGCTGCTGAGCCAGGAAATGTATCGGGATGTGCTGAACCGGGCCGAGCAGACTTTAGAATGGATGATAAATGCTCCTAATGCACCGATATTGACAATATCTCTTGAACGTCTTTCCCTTGGAAGAACTTATCTCCTCCAGGCCTTGCATGAGGGAACTGGCGATTTCACCATGGCAGCAGAGCACCTGAACAAGGCGGTGGACGGGCTGCGGCAGGCAGGACAGCAGGATAACTTACCACGTGGCCTGCTTACCAGAGCAGAGCTGTATCGGGTGCAGGGTGAGTTCGAGAAAGCGCGGCACGACCTGGATGAGGCCATGACCATTGCAGAACGCGGGGGCATGGGTCTACACATGGCAGACTGTCACCTGGAATATGCCCGGCTGTATCTGGCCATGGGTGAAAAAGAAGAAGATGCACGAAGAAATCTTGATACTGCAAAAGAGATGATCAGGGAGATGGGGTATCACAGACGGGATAAAGATGTGAGGGAAATAGAAGAAAAATTGTTATGATCTAATTTATCACAGATAGCAGGAGGTTAGCTTACAAGGCGAAGATGAATCGGCATCAAGCAAAATGACGTTAAACCATTCAATAATTTCAATTTGGTCATCATCCACTTTTCGTGCCATGACCCTTGATAGATCCATGGACGCCCCCCATAAGCGATAACGATTTTCCCGGGCAACACTGTCATTTTGGATCCTAGTGAACTGTATACAGTTCAATATATTGTAAAATTGAACAGTACACAGAAAGATTTTTAAAAACCAGGTGTGTATCTATGTCTATGAAACAGGACATAATACGAATACTTGCAGACTGGAACGTGTGGTGGGAGAAAAATGAAGTCCCACAAAACCTGCTTGGGCAGAAGCGAGGGATCTCTAATGAACTTATAGACCTTATGGAATTAAAGGAAATTAAAATAATTACAGGTGTGCGCCGAAGCGGAAAATCCACGATCCTGTACCAGATAATTCAGCACCTTTTGAATAAGGGTGTTCCATCAAAGAACATTCTTCTTCTAAACTTTGAGGACGCTGCACTTGCACATTATTCCCCTGAGGAAATATATGAAAGTTACCTCTCTGAATTAAACCCTGCATTTGACAACTTTGTCTTTATCGATGAAGTGCAGAGAAAAGAAGGATGGGAGAATTGGATAAGGAAAAAGTACGACCTGAAACATGCCACCAATTTTTTCGTAACAGGCTCCTCTGCATCCCTTTTAAAGAAAGAATACTCCACTCTGCTCACAGGAAGGAACATATCGGAAGAAGTTTTTCCACTGAGCTTTCGGGAATTTCTTGATTTTTCCGGCATACATGTGGACAATGCAGAAATAATAAGTACTGAAACACGTTCAAAAGTGTTATTTAATCTGAAAAAGTATCTTGAATGGGGCGGTTTTCCGGAAATATTTTTCACAAATGAGAACTATAAACGCCGCCTGCTAAACCAATATTTTGAAGATATAGTCTACAAAGACATTGTAGACAGGTACGGCACAAATTCCATGAAAACAAAGGAACTTGGTGTTTATCTTCTAACGAACATAGCCAACTCCCTTAGTATGAGAAACGCAAGAAATGCTCTTGGTTTCGGGCTTGAGACAATATCAGACTATATAGCATACATGGTTGAAGCATATCTATTGTATGTAGTCCCCATCTATTCCCCATCACTGAAAATTCAATCTGCGAACCCGAAAAAGATCTATTGCATAGATACCGGACTGCGAAATGCCGTGTCATTCAAGTTTTCAGAAGATGTAGGGCGTCTTGCAGAAAATGCCGTGTTTGTTGAACTGAAAAGGCACAAACAGGAAGTATATTACTGGAAAAACAACATCGGTGAAGTCGATTTTATTGTGAAAGATGGTCTGTGGCCAGTGGAAGCCATTCAGGTCTGCTGGAATCTCGACGATGAACGCACAAAAAAGAGAGAGGTCAGGGCACTATGGAGCGCAATGACGGAATTTGATCTGAACAAAGGATTTATAATAACTGAAGACACGGAAGGCTTAGAGGAAATCGACGGGAAACAGATTTATTTCATACCTATGTGGAAATGGTTTCTATACGATAACGATTAAGATCAAAATTACACTAACTTTATTAAGAATGGCGTAACAAAAGAACTGGAAAAGCTAAAGAAGGTTTAAGAAACGGAATTTTTCAAAACAGTATCCCTACGACATAATCAAAGATTATTGTACTCATTTCCATCTAAATTTACTTTTCTATTTAGTACTTCATTGAATCGATTTTCCACATTTTTTTTAGCAGGCGTTAACTAATGAGTATTATTGAAAAAATTGGATCAATAATTCGCGAAATGGATATCAAACAGATCCAACGCTGGACAATCCTAAGCACATTAGTGGGCGTAGTTGGAGGAGTAGCTGCTATCCTTTTTTACTCGGGTTTATTCTATACCACTCATTACTTATTGGGTGGTGTGGGCGGTTATTTTCCTGCCACCCCGGCAGGAGATGTAGATCTAATAGCTCCGGGGATAAATAATCCAAATAGATTCCTGCTCATCCTGATCCCAGCGCTGGGAGGACTGATCGCTGGCATACTGGTATATCATTTTGCACCTGAGACAGAAGGGCATGGTACCGATTCTGTAATTAACTCGTATCATCAGAACCGCGGTATTATTCGAGGCCGTGTACCATTCATCAAAGCATTATCTTCCATGATAACAATCGGTTCAGGGGGAAGTGCTGGCAGGGAAGGCCCAATCGCCCAGATCAGTGCAGGTTTTGGTTCAGTTCTTGCCACAAAACTCAAGCTATCGGATAAGGACAGGCATATTCTAGTTATTTGTGGTATGGCTGCCGGGATTGGTAGTATATTCAAGGCCCCGTTAGGCGGCGCCATATTTGCAATTGAGGTGCTGTACAGACAGGATTCAGAATCAGAAGGTATTGTCCCGGCATTTATTTCCTCCACCATTGCCTACTCTATTTTCTCTTCCGTATTTGGGTGGGATTCGTTATTTACCATGCCCTATTACCATTTTACTCATCCTTCCGAGCTTATATTCTATGCTTTACTTGGAATAGCATGTGCAGTAGTTGGAATTCTATACATTCATATCTTCTACGGATTGCGGGATATTTTTAAAAATATTGATATTCCCAACCATTTCAAACCAGCAATAGGTGGATTATTACTTGGTCTACTGGCATTTTTTTTACCCGAAAGTCTCGGTGTGGGATATGGACTCATACAGGAGGCAATAAACCAGAATTTAGTGGTTGGATTAATGCTGGTATTGGTATTCGCCAAGATCCTGGCCACTTCATTCAGTGTTAGCAGTGGTGGTAGCGGTGGTGTATTTGGCCCCACATTGGTGATCGGCGCAATGCTGGGAGGGTTTTTGGGAATTACATTTAACTCCCTGTTTCCCGCGATCGTGCCAGAGTCTGCTACATTTGTGCTGGTAGGAATGGCAGCACTATTAGCAGGTGTGGCCAAAACACCTATCGCTGCAATAATAATGGTATCAGAACTTACAGGTAACTATAACCTGCTGCCGCCTCTAATGCTTGCCTCAACCCTGGCTTTTATCATATCTGGCAGATGGTCGATCTATGAAAAACAGGTTGAAAGCAGGGTTGATTCCCCGGCCCATCGCCGTGAAATGACGATAGATGTACTTGAACTTGTCAACGTAAAAGAAGCCATGGTTTCCGATGTCATTACTGTTGATCCTGCCACAAAGGTGCAGACTGTATTAAACCTGGTTCATAAATACGGGCATCTGGGATATCCTGTACTTGACAACCTGAAACTGGTAGGTATAGTCACATTTGAAGATGCGGAAAAAGTACCATTTGAAGAGCGGGATAAGGTCAGGGTTGAAGAGATCATGAGCCGCTCGTTAATCGTGACATATGAGGATGAAAATCTTGAAGTAGCACTTAAAAGGCTACTTGATAACAGTATTGGACGACTGCCTGTGGTAGACCGGGAAGACAAAAAAATACTCCTTGGCCTGTTAACCAAATCTGATATTATCAGGGAGCACGCTAAAATGAGTTCCAGGTTTTGCAGGCTGCCACCTGAGGGGAGATAATCACTCTATTTCTTGATAATTTCTCTTATTATATCACCAGCGCTGAGTATCCCTACCGGACGATCTGAAGCTCCCACGCCAGGTTCCGATAAAACGACTAACCTGTGAATGCCTTTATTCATCATGATACTGGCAGCTTTATCTAATGTTATGGACGGGTCAACTGATTGAATATTTGAACTCATTATGGTTTCTGCTGCAGAATTAAGTATTGTTCGGTCCATAACAGCTTTAAGTACATCCATTTCAGAAATTAATCCCATGATCTCCCCGTTGTGATCAGTTACTGTCACAGCAGAGACATTTTGTTGTGTCATCTTTTCTGCCACTTCCCTTATGGAAAGATCCATTGGAACAGAAACGACACCTCTGGTCATGACATCCCTTAATATTCTATTCATTGGTTTCATAATTATTAATCACACTCCCTAATTATTAATCACACATTTTAATTATTAATCTCATATTATAATTATTAATCTCACAATATAATCATTAATCCCATCCAATGATTATTATTGATTTGATGGAATATATAATTATTTAACATAATTAAAAATGTGAAAATGATGACAAAATCTAAATAAATAAGTATCATCAGAACCTTAGAATGTCGTTAGGCGATGTAAATGTGCACATATGTCACAAGATCAGGAAATATAGGGAAAACAGTGAGATTGGAACGGATTTTCGACAGAAAAACTGGAAATGCGATCATAATTCCAATGGATCATGGTGTAGGAGCCGGGCCTATTAAAGGGTTGGTAAATCTTTCAGATATGGTGAATAAAGTAGCAGACGGTGGTGCCAATGCTGTTCTTGGACACATGGGACTGGCCAAATACGGCCATCGAGGTTACGGCAGGGATGTAGGTTTGATCATACATCTTTCCGCATCCACTTCCCTGGGACCTGATCCTAATCACAAAGTACTTGTAACCACTGTTGAAGAGGCAATTAAGGTTGGAGCAGACTGCGTTTCTGTACATATAAACATTGGAGCTGATGACGAAGCTGAGATGCTGATGGATTTAGGGAAGACTGCCCGAAAATGTGATGAATGGGGTATGCCTTTGCTGGCTATGATGTATCCCAGGGGTCCAAAAGTAGAGGCGGAACATAATGTGGAATATGTGAAACATTCAGCAAGGGTCGGTGCTGAACTTGGTGCTGACATTATTAAGACAAATTATACGGGTGATCCTGATTCGTTCAGGGAAGTAGTGGAAGGTTGTCCGGTACCTGTGGTCGTGGCTGGAGGGCCTAAAGTCGAAACCGAACGTGATCTTTTAAATATGGTCTATGATTCAATACACTCAGGCGGCCGAGGAGTTGCAATTGGAAGAAACGTATTCCAGGCTGATGATCCAACAGCCCTTGTTGAAAAAATCTCCAAAATTATTCATCAGGATTATTCTGTAGACGAGGTCTATGAATAATATGCCGTCTCTTGCTCTTGAAATAACAGGACTTAAACTGGAAAATCCAATTATTTTGGCAGCTGGTGTATTAGGCACAACTGGTTCATCTCTAAAACGAATGGCTGACTCGGGTGCCGGGGCAGTGGTCACAAAGTCCATAGGTTCAGAGCCAAAAGAGGGGCACCAAAATCCAACTATGGTCAAACTGGATTGTGGATTTTTAAATGCAATGGGTCTGCCCAATCCATCCTACAAAGATTTCCAGGATGAACTGGCAACGGCCAAACAGGGTGGCATTCCGGTAGTAGCAAGTGTATTTGGCGCGCATCCTGATGAATTTGCAAAAATTATCATTGGTCTTCAAGGAGCAGATGCTTATGAATTAAATGTGAGCTGTCCCCACGCCACTGGATATGGTGCTGTTGTTGGTACTGATCCTGTATTGGTTGAAGAGATAACCAGGGCTGCAAAAAAAGCTACCAAGGCGCCTGTTTGGGTCAAACTGACACCCAATGTTACAGATATCGTTGTGATAGGTGAAGCTGCCCAAAAAGGGGGCGCAGATGCAGTGGTTGCCATTAATACGGTAAGGGGAATGGCAGTGGATATACATAGTGGTTATCCTATACTGGGGAACATCTACGGGGGGCTCTCAGGACAGGCTATTCGACCTATGGCAGTAAAATGCGTCTTTGACCTATACAATGCTCTTGATATCCCAATAATAGGTGTTGGCGGAGTTGGAAACTGGCAGGATGCAGTTGAAATGATGATGGCAGGAGCATCTGCAGTACAGATCGGTTCTGCCGTTTATGATGATATCAATATTTTCAATAAAATTTGCACGGGATTATCCGGATATCTATCTGACAAAAATTACACTTTGCACGATATAATCGGCCTTGCCCACAGGAGATTGGATCAATGAGACCTATGAATGCTGTAATTACAGAGATCATCAGGGAGACACCTTCAATTACCACCATAAGAACAGATATTGAGCTTGATGCAAAACCTGGTCAGTTCATTATGGTCTGGGTCAGGGGAGTGGATGAGATCCCTATGGCCCTATCTTTTTCAAATGGTATTACTGTACAGAGGGTAGGTGATGCAACCCGTGCACTTTCAAATATGCATGTGGGTGACAGTATAGGTATCAGGGGTCCCTTCGGGAAGGGATTTAAAATAACTGGAAACAAAATAATGATCATTGCAGGAGGAGTGGGCGGTGCTCCATTATTACCATTGGCAGAACAGGCACAGGATATTGAAGTGCATACCCTGATCGGGGCAAAAACATCTCATGAACTGCTTTTTGAAGGTCGTTTCTCAAAATATGGTGTCGTGAGTGTGGCTACCGATGACGGGAGTAAAGGGTATCATGGTTTTCTTACCGGGCTTATGTCGAAGTACGAACTGGAAGTTTTTGACCAGTTCTATGTGTGCGGTCCTGAATTGATGATGAAAGGAGTGCTGGATATTCTCCATGGCCTTGAAGGCAGATCACAGTTCAGTCTTCACAGGTATTTCAAATGCGGGATTGGAGTATGCGGAGCATGTGTTATTGACCCTGCTGGTTTGCGAGTGTGCAAGGACGGGCCTGTTTTTACAGGAGATGTCCTTATTGAAAGCGAGTTAGGGAAATACCACAGGGATGCCACTGGAAGAAAGATAAAATTATGATCGGCAGATTCAAATTTGAAGATCGGATATTTACAGGGAAAATAAAGGATAATAAAGTCATAGTAGAGCAGGACCTATGCTTTGATACATATAACCTTGAAGACCTGCAACTACTCCCGCCAACAAGCCCCAGTAAGATAATCTGTGTGGGATTGAATTATATTGACCATGCAAAAGAATTGAAAATGGCACTGCCTGATCATCCTATAATTTTCTTAAAACCTCCTTCGTCCATTATAGGGGGTGGAGGTAATATTGTATTTCCACCAAACAGCCAGGTGTTGGATTATGAAGCTGAACTTGCTGTGGTGATCGGTAAACGCTGTAAAAATGTTCTGGTAAAAAATGCAAAAGACGTTATACTGGGATTTACCTGTTTCAATGATGTTACTGCCCGGGATCTCCAGAAAATAGATAACCAGTGGACCAGGGCAAAAAGTTTTGATACATTTGCTCCCATCGGCCCGTATATTGTCGAATCCAGTAAGATCAACCTTGGTGATGCTTTTATTATATCCAGGGTCAACGGCAAGATCAAACAGGATTCAAATATCAATAATATGATCTTCGATGTTCCATTCCTTATTGAATTTATTTCCAACATAATGACCTTGGAGGAAGGTGACATTATTGCCACAGGCACACCTGCAGGTATTGGCCCACTCCAGATCGGTGATATAGTAGAGATCGAAATTCAGGGTATTGGCATATTAAAAAATCATGTGATAGGTTAATTCCTTTTTACAATTAAAGAATTTAATCAGCGTCAATAATTTCGGTTTCTTCATTATTTTCCTGCTTATTTCCAACTTCAAAACCCATGTATGACCTATATATTGCCAGTATGAATCCGTATGCTGCCGGGCCGACAATAATTCCAATGGCTCCAACAACAAACAGGGGTGCAGTAAATGCAAGTAGTGTAATAATTGGATGGATATTTCCACGTTGCATCATTAGTCTGGGCCTAATAATATTTCCAGGTATGGTTTCAAGGAACAACCAACCAAAAATTAGCAATATCACAGCTTTTACCGGTTCATCGATCAGGAAATAGTAGATTGATGCCGGTACATAGAAGGTACCTGGTCCCACGATCGGTAATAAAGCCAGGATGGCAATAATAGCACCCCACATGGCTGGATATGGAACTCCTATTAGCGTAAGACCTACAGCCCCGATAATACCTGTTAGAATGCAAACTATTAGATAAACGTTGAACAGGCTGTTATAAATGCTGTCCAGATGATTAAGAAAATCTTCAACAATGTCCACCCTGTTTGATGGTAAGACTTCGATAAACGTTCGTAAAATATTTTCCCCGTCAATTAACAGGTAATATATCATAAATATGATTACCACAAGTTGCAGAGTAACAATAGCCAGATTAGAAATAAAATTCAGTACAATTTGCTGGAGATTTTTTATTATGAAAGCGATGGAACCAGAGACCGAAGATGAAAGACTGGCTCTCATATTTTCCTGGATGGAATCCGGAATATAATTATCAATCAATTCCATTGCACCATCAATGACTGCATTCACATCATATTCCATCACTAAAGGCTGGAATCTTGCAAGTTCGTAGCCGAGGATGAATATGATGTTCAGAAAAAGAGCTGAAAAAATTGCGGCTACTACAATTATTGTCAAGAAGGCAGAGATTCTCCGGCTTTTTATTTTTGTAATTTTTCTTAATGCCCTATCAAGAGGACGGAGCACATAAGCACCAAATAAACTCAGAATTATTACATTCAGGAACGGCCATGAAAGATATATGACCAATAGAGAAGCCGCAATCACTGTGATAAGAGCAAGTAATACGAAACGTTTGCGATCAAGTGAATTAATCATCAAAATCAATTTATTTTATATATTAAAAAGGTTTTCTAAAATGAATTGAATTAGAAAAACCTCTTATTACTATTCTATAGGGAAAAACGACGACCTAAACGAAACCTCCCTAACAAGAAAGTTTATATAAAAATTTATGGGGTAATGATTAATTATTCTAAAAAAAAAGGAAAGATGAGGGGATTACCCCTCAGATATTAAGATTTATTTCTTCCTTGCATATGCGGCTAACAATATTCCAACAATTCCCACTAAAATTTCAAAGCCTGGAAGTCCTTTCTTGGTAGCTGTTTTGGATTCAGTCCCATCTGAAATTTCTACATCCGTTGAATCCGTATCTGAAGTGGTTTGTGAAATTTCTACATCGGTTGACACATGAGGTATCACTATTGCGAAAGAAGACAATCCCGGTGTCTGTACTGAAAATTGATAGTAACCATCCTCAATCCCATTGTAAGTAGTCACAAGGGGCTGCCATTCGCCATTCTGGAACCTATACATTATAATTGTTGGAGAATCTTCAAATAAGCCTACAGGTATATTGAAATTAATCACTATGTCTGATACCTTGCCATCTGACCATCCATCATTTCCTACATTTATATTTATGTACTCTAATATATCTCCTTCAGGAATGTTGCCTGTGGGTATACTACCTGATGGGCCATTTAACCCCTCAACTCTTGCAAATATTAAACCATAATTACCTTTAGATAGTAGTTCAATAGAATTTATTGTACCAGATCCAAAGTTGAAAGTAGCCAGTTTTCCTTCAGAGAAATATGCTCTTGCAAGGATGGAATAATCAATGTTGTTCCAATTTTCAGAGCTTCCGCCTCCGCCTCCGCCGCTGCCACCTCTTCTACCTCTTCCTGAAGGTGAACCTGGTCTTGAAATTATTTCAAATGAATAACTCTGGGATGATGAGAAGGAAGGTTTATTTGTATCACCAGTATTTACTTTGGTATTTGCAGTACCTGAATGAGTTCCAAGAGTAAGGCCACTGATCTTGATTTCGTATCTGAATTTGTGGTTAATCGGATCATAGCCATAGCCATAGCCATAACCGAAATCATATCCATAACCGGGTACTGTATTTTGATCATAGCCATAGCCATAGCCATAGCCATAATCTGCTGATGCTATTTTTGTCACAGTATACCCGGCATCACCACTTATTTTAGTGCCATCTGGCCGGAATGAAAGATCGCCTTTCGGAAGGTCTGTAATACTTATATTATCTATTGGAATCCTGTCACCGGTTTGAAAGTCAATATCGACTGTAAATGTGACTGTTTGATCAGAATAATGTTGTCCGGTGGGCGCTGTCATTGTAACTTTGACAGCACTTGCCGGACCTGAAAAAATTACCAATAATATAACAAATAATGTTAATGAAATATTTATTATTTTCTTAGTTTTGAGATTTGTTTTTCTCATGATAATCCCACCATTTTATAAAAATAATATTCAATAGTTTAAAGCAGTATCTACATATAAATATTTCGTTACTATTAGTATCTCCGAATAACTACTAAATTTTGTTTAATATGTCCACCCTCCCCCTAATTTTTGAACTCTAATAGATTGTACTTGACCAAATATAGTAATTTTTATATATATTGGATATCCATAGGATATCCTATGAGAAAAATAGAGATACAACCACAAAATCATCTGGAAATAGAAGGTATCGAAGGATTTCTTGTTCGCAAAGTAACAAAATTCGGGAACAG
>DATKUV010000248.1:0-12207 GCA_035530415.1 Candidatus Nanoarchaeia archaeon
GTTGATGTCATATTTATTTAACGACATTGTAAAATCGGTAGCACAAGACTTATTAGAAAAAATAATTATATGTTGGAAATTAGATGAAAATAAACGATATTTCGTTATCAGTAACTTTACTTCCAAAAGGTGAGCAGTTACCAATTTGATTCTTCGCGTACTTTGCGAACTTTACGGTGCTATATGAAAAACGTAGTCAACTTCATTGATGTTTATTTTAATTCACCGCAAAGGACGCCAAGAACGCAAAGATAATTCCATCCTCGCAAGCTTAAATAGTGAAAATTTAGGTAGTGTCCTATAATTTTATTTTCTTTTTGTGATATACTTATCATCTTCTTTTAGCTAATATACTTTTGGTGCTACTATTTCGCTAATCTTGTTTATTTCTACATTACATCCTTAAAATATGCGCCTATCATTATTCGAAATTTTTTGTTATTTTTTCACCCTTTACACATAGATTTACGGCAACTATTCTTTCTTCTTCGTCAGTATCCATGATGCATCACGAAGGATGCATTAAACAAGGTGAATATCAAAAGTGTTCACGATGTATTGAGACTTTCCAGTTTAGTATTATGCTATTTTAAGACCTTGTACAATTAGTACGGGAATAATTATCCACCCGCAATTGGAGGTATTATGACAATAACATCCCCATCATTGAGTTGAGTATCAAGTCCATTGAGGTAGTCAATATCTCTACCGTTTATTATCATTTTAATTCCGGACTTGAGTTTTGTCCCACTCATTATGGCTTGTTTGAACTTCATTCCAAATTTTTCAATAAGCTTTTGCATTACTATGCCAGCTGTGTCTTGAGGAGTGCATAAAAGTTCAATGGAAGATTCTTCGGTAATCATACGAATAGTGGCAAGAAACTTCACTACTACTTTCACGGCTGCCATCTCCATTTATGCAACAAAAAGAAATGGGCTATGACAGACCAAGTTCTTTAAGCTTATTTTTTGTAGGTTTGCCGTTTTCCCAACCGCGAAGCTTATAATATTCTGGAAGCATTTCCGACAGATGAGATATCTTCCCTTTGGCCGGCCCGTCAGGCATTGGTTCCTTCAGTAATCTCTTAGGTAATGTATCCTGTTTTTCATCAGCCCCGTATCTATTGTTCAGAAGCCTTTCAAAATTTGTCACTCTCTCACCTATGGTCAACACTTCAGTGTCATCAAGATCCCACCCGGTAATGCTTGCCAATAAACCTGTATAGTCTGGTATTCCAAGAGCAAAAGTATTGAACAGGCATACTCCTGCTGAATTAACAACCGAAGTAAAATCCTGGAAAGTTTTTGTCCACTGGGCCTTGTCTTTGGTCACATCCGGGTCCAATTTTTCAGGCAATCCCAGGATCTCGGGAGAGACCATATAACCGCTAACATGACAGCCACCCCGATTTGCAGTTGCATAATTTATTCCCATCCCCTGAATGGCACGGGGATCATAGGCAGGAATTTCCAGACCCTTAACAGTCATGGACAGGTCAGGTGCTCCATATTTTTCGGCCAGCTTTTTTGAGCCAAGTGCGAGATCAGCGCCAATCCCAGCATTATAGGCAGTTTTCCAAACAGCTTCTACCATTGCTCCGGCATTTCCAAATTTTAGATCAAGACCATGCAGTTTAGATTCCGGGAGAAGCCCTTTTTCCACAAGTTCCATAGCACATGCAATAGTTGAACCCATGGAAATGGTATCAAGTCCCAGTTCATTGGATAGATGGTTGGCTTTGGTTATTGCATCAAGGTCTTCGATACCACAGTCAGAGCCAAAAGCAAAAATTGTCTCATACTCCGGGCCTTCACTTTTAGTTACACTAAATGGTCCGCTTGAAACTTCTGAAATCCTTCCACATCCTATTGTACAACCCCAACACGCCTTTTTCCCTGTAAGGTATGTCTTGGCAAGAGTTTCACCGCTTTGTTTATCTGCTTCAGGGAAGTACCCGCTCTGGAAGTTTCGCGTAGGATAAGCACCATGTTCGTTAATAATATTGACAAGGACAGAGGTTCCATAGGTTGGAAGTCCTTGACTTGTTACTGGATTTTTCTTAATCTTATCACTGGCTTCTTTGACGCGTTCTTTCATCTCATCCGGTCTGGCAATTGGAACTTTCCCAGTACCGTAGACGACTATGGCTTTGAGGTTCTTGCTACCCATAACAGCACCGGCACCGCATCGTCCAGCCGCTCGATACTTTTCATTGATTATACATGCCATTGAAACCAGTTTTTCACCCGCAGGCCCTATGCAGGCTACTGATGCTTTTGGCTCACCGATGTCTTCAAGTATCTGATCCGTTGTGGAAAATGTTGTCATGCCCCATAGATGGGTTGCATCCATTAGTTGTGCTTTGCCATTAATTATTTTAAGATATACAGGAGTATCTGAAACGCCTTTGACAATAACTGCGTCATATCCTGCAAATTTAAGATAAGGACCCCATTTTCCTCCAGAGTTTGCGCTCCCAACTAAACCAGTAAGTGGGGATTTCTTAGTTATTACGTGATACCTGCCGCCTGTTGGAAAAGTTGTACCTGTTGCAGGTCCAGTAGCAAAGACAATGGTATTATCAGATCCAAGAGGGTCTATATCTGGTTTAATATCGTCAGATATTATTTTTAGGCCAAGACCTTTTCCTCCAAGGAACTTCCGTGCTATGCTTTCATCTAAAGGTATATCGCTAAGTTTGCCACTACTCAAATCTACTTCTAATATTTTTCCGATGTAACCACTCATCATATAGATTCCTCCCATGCAAATCTAATCTTGTTATAACATCTATTTCCATTGAAAACAATGGATCGATTTGTTTTTACAAGATTTCGTATAAAAATCAGTTCTAATAATATAACTATGTTTTCTCGTCGATTTTTTATGATTTATCGATAATCGTATCAGATATCCACTAAAAGGTAACGGACTCCGTTTTGGAAAAACTGAGCATCATGACTGATGCTCGAGAATTCTCTATCGTCTAATTTTTTAAACTCGTCCCACACCTTTTATTAAATACATAATAGTGAAGAATGGATCAGAGAGGAGGTAGTAATTTGTATGTTTTTTATGGCTCGATCTTACTTCCTAATAATTCCAGGAACTTACCTATCCATTCGGGATGGGCTGGCCAGGCTGGAGCTGTCACAAGGTTTCCATCCACGCTATTTGCACATAATTGCCCTGGGCATTCCTTCAAGTTTATCTCTGGTTTGAGCATGATATCTGAACAGGTGGGTATGAATTATCTTTGTGATTTTCGGGATTCCGAGATTATCAGCCCGTTTGTTGTGTCTGTCCAAGGTCCTCTTTATCATGGCTCTGAAACCGTGGTATTCAAGGGGGACGGGTCCGTGGGCAGTTTTTTCAAGATATATCTATAACGGTGCTTCAGTCTCGTCCCTGAATGGATGGTTATCGATCTATATGCGCAAGTAGGAAGAGGATGAAACGAACCGTACAGGCTCTCCCCTCATTGTCTTGTCATATATGGTAACCTTTGCCCCCAGCTCGTCAAAGCTGACATGCTTCAACTGTCGCGAGCCTATGCCGCCGATCCTGAGACCAAGTTCCCTGGCCATCTCGAAAATGGCTTTATCTCTGGGATTGATGGCTGCATTACTCAGGTATTGCAACTCTTCTTCTGTAGGAATATCCACTCCAGCTTTCAGCTTTTGTGGTTTCTCCTTCTTTGGATCAGTATCTATCCTGTCCAGTATATCCCTGACATCATCCTGGGTGATCCAGTCCCAGTCTTTATCGATCATTTCAGAAAGGGGTTTCAGATGTGTTAAATGTTTGAAGATCCTGGCAGCAGTAAGTTTTATCAGACCCCATCCGGTTTGACAGTCGGCTGAAAATTTGAGTAAAAGGAGTTAATTTCGGTCAGATATTGTTGTGTAATCCCGTATGGAATTCTTTATACTTTCGTATCTTCTGTCATAATTGTGTATATCAATTATAACTTATTACCTCCGTACTCTTGTACAGTATATTAAGCCTTACCATACCAGAGCGAAAGTAATAGTATTTGAACTGATTAGTTGACGCCCGGACCGGGATTCGAACCCGGGTCGAAGCCTCGACAGGGCTTCATGATAACCCCTACACTATCCGGACTTGGTGTGTCTTGCTATCTGTTTTAGGGGTACTTCTGAATGCGATTCATTGCATTTAAGCCTTACGTTGATATGATATTGTTTCAATTCACCTTGGTTAATAAATTTGATTGAATGTAAGGACTAGATAGAGATTGTCGGAAAAGCATATATTTTGAGGTATTTTAAACTCTGAAAAAATTACAGCAAACCGTAGCACAACGATTTGTCTAATGAAGATGTTACGAAATGTTCGTTTTCATCACTTTTCCGACAATCTCGGATAAATATTAAATGTATTACAACAGTTAAACAAGAATAATAGTGAAGGAGTAATATTTATTGAAAACTTTATACTGGATAATCACAGCCACAATATTTGTCAGTTGTATTTCATTGATCGGGATTTTCACATTATCCCTCAAAGACAAATTATTAAAAAAAGTCCTGCTGGTCCTTGTAGGATTTTCAGCAGGGACCTTAATGGGTGGAGCCTTTCTACATCTCATACCCGAATCTCTTGAACAAACAGGATCTGACAATGTATTTCTGGTCGTCATTTTTGGATTTTTGTTATTCTTTGTAATGGAAAAAGTGCTATGGCGCCACTGCCATGAAGATAAATGCGAGATCCATACATTTGCTTATATGAACCTTGTGGGTGATGCGGTTCATAATTTCATTGACGGTCTGATCATAGCAGCAGCTTTCATCACAAATATTCCGCTGGGCATAGCTACCATGTTTGCTGTAGCAGCCCACGAGATCCCCCAGGAGATCGGTGATTTTGGAGTGCTGGTATATGGCGGCTTCGGTAAGAAAAAAGCCTTATTTCTGAATCTGTTAACTGCATTGACTGCACTGGTTGGAGGGTTATTGGGGTATTTTTTATCACCATATACAGGAGATGTTATGATATTTTTACTGCCATTCGCAGCAGGGGGATTCCTTTACATCGCAGCAGTTGACCTGTTACCAGAGATCCACAAAGAGACCGATAATGTAAAAACAGCTTTCTCATTAATGTTTTTTGTAGTTGGTATCGGATTAATGTGGTTTATGAAATTTTGGTTTGAAGGGTAAAAAAAAGGTCATTCAACAGAAAAAGGCTGACCATCCAAAATATTCTCATTCCTTTTTCAGGTGGACATCCATTTGTGAGATCATCATTAACCCTCCAGTAATCTGTAGTCTTTACCCATGCTCTTTGTGGGAACGATGTAATTGGCATCGTAGAGTGGTCATGGGCGTTGTTATTACTGTTAAGCAGAGGAATGAAGGTGAAGGAAGCTTACATGGTTACAAGTCTGGACATGATTTCAAGTGGGAATAAGTATGGCAAAAGTGGGCTTTTTGTACATTATGTCATGAAGCCTCGGGGGGGATTTGAACCCCCGACCTCGTCCTATTTGGAGTCCTGCAGATTAACCGCAGTCCATTACCAAGGACGCGCTATACCCCTAAGCCACCGAGGCAATTTGACATTTACGGGCCCGGTGGGATTCGAACCCACGACATTCGGGTTAGAAGCCCGACGCTATATCCTGGCTAAGCCACGAGCCCATAAGCGTTTATGATGGACTCTCAAATATAACTCCAACCTTAAAAACTCTTTGGTGCTATTATCTTTGTTGAAAAATAAAATTACCTGGCTTCCAGATAAGTAACCTTGTCAGCATCCACTTCTAAGGGTTTTCCAAGTGTTGTTTCCTCAACCTTTCGCACCCTTCCTATTCCATCCAATTCCAGCTGCAATCTGGCAGCAAAGGTCTCACATTCTTCGAAGATCTCATCTGATTTATGCAAGATCCTATGAATAAAGACTTGTTTTCCCTTGATCATAGCTAACAGGCCGATGGTTCCTGCATTAATATCATCATAACTGGATCTGGTTAAAAAAATTATGTCTCCGGGATTAGTTGTATTTACAGAGAAAAAATTATGTGGACTTCTTATCTCAATAGTGCGAACACGGTTATCCTGGAGTTCTTTTAGTACCTGTGAAGAAATGCCTGTAATTGCTATATATTGCATTTATATCACCCTAAGCATACATCGGGAACTCACGTCTTGGCTGATCATCCTGTTCTGAGGATTTAACCTGTTCAGCAAGTTTCTGTAATTCCACCTCGATCTGTTCAGCCTGTTCCATTAGATTATTTATGTCAATTGAAAGATCATAGAGTTTGTTAAGGGTTTTAATTACCGCGGCGGCTGCCCTTGGGTCAGGATTGGGGCTGTTTGTCTCACCCAGTAAACTAATAGCAGGAATTTTTCGCATATTGCATTCTGTCATTACACTCCCTGAGATCCCACTGATAGTACCAACCTGGAATATCTCTACATGTTCCTTGATCTTTTCAAGCATCTCTTCACTGGTAGCTGCCCCAAAGACTTTGTTCTCACCCATTGTCATTGTGGCAATCCCGGCAATGGAGACAATCTCTTTTACATTCAAAGATTGAGCCCAATCGATCAGAACCTTACTGACCTCATACGAGATGGTAGGATGGATTGGGATGTCAGAAATAACTGTTAAAATATTGTGTTTTTTGCTCTCATATATTCTGACAGGCATATTGACCATACCGTTAAACAGAACTGCAATTGGAGGGAAGTATTTAGATTCAATTGTCCCGACATATTCCATTTCAAGCTCATCTATCAAATGCTGTGAAGCAATATTTCCCACTAAACCTATCCCTGGAAAACCTTCAATAATAATTGGATTTTCAAGTGATATTGGATCTGTTGTAATCTTTATATTTTCCCCTGATTGTGATTGTTCACCAATTGCCATAATTTCTCACCTGATATCTTTTATGAATCTCTAATAGATAAGTACATCGATAATTCATAATGGGTTACAGGTTTTCCAGTCTCCTGATTGCTTCTTGCAGTGTTTCATCACTCTTTGAGAATGTGAATCTGAGCTTGTTGGAACCCAGATCATTATCCTTAAAAAAACTGCTTCCCGGAACTGCTGCCACTCCAATTTCGGATGCAAGGTAATGAGCAAACGAAACATCATCCCCCATATCGAATCCTGATATATCTGTTAATATGTAATAAGCCCCCTGCGGAAGTGTACACTTAAACCCGGACCTGATCAATGCATTGTAGAGCATGCGGCGTTTTTTATCATACATCTTCACCAGTTCTTTATAATAAGATCTGGGAAAATTCAGGGCTGTTATACATGCGTGCTGTAACGGTGCGGGCGCGCCAACAGTAAGAAAATCATGAACTTTTCGAATTGCATCTGTCAAATGAACTGGAGCCAGGGCATAACCTACACGCCATCCAGTAACACTGTACGTCTTACTGAAACCCCCAATGGTAATTGTACGCTGGGCCATATCGCCCATGGAAGCCAGGCTGATATGTTTTGCATTATCGTAAATAATATGCTCATATATCTCATCGGTAAGCACAGTCACATTGTTGTCGGTTGCAAGATCTGCTATTACTGACAGTTCATTTCTGGAAAAGACCTTGCCTGATGGATTATTAGGCGTGTTCAATACCAGTGCTTTTGTATTTTTATTGAAAGCTGCTGCAAGCACATCAGGATCAAAAGTAAAATTATTCCCATCCAGAGGGACAAACCTGGGTCTTGCCCCTGATACGGCGGCATCGGGTCCATAATTTTCGTAGAATGGTTCGAATATTATCACCTCGTCACCTGGATCGATAATTGCCAGCATGGATGCCATCATAGCTTCAGTGGTGCCACAGGTAATAGTAACTTCTTTTTCAGGATCAGCTTCTATCTTGTTAAATTCGGCAGCTTTGCGGGATATCCCTTCCCGCAGTTCCTTTACACCCCATGTGATAGCATACTGATTATGATCATCCATAATAGCAGTTTGTGCTGCTATTTTCAACTCTTCAGGTGCTGGAAAATCAGGAAAACCCTGGGCAAGATTAACAGCATCGTGGCGTATGGCCAGCCGGGTCATATCTCTGATAACAGATTCAGAAAAATATTCACATCGTCTTGAGGGCATCAATTCACCAGCACAGACCCACATATTCTATTTCGTTACAGCGGATAACGTTCCTACCATCAATTACCAGGGATCGGTGCATATTCTTGAATTCACTGCATAATGTCCTGAATTCATCCCATTCTGTCATCACCAGGCACCCGTCTACGGATTCAAGAGCCTGTTTGGCAGAATCGCAGTATTCGATATCAGAATATATTATTTTCATATTATCTGCTGCCATGGGATCGTATGCAGAGATTATGGCACCTTTGTCCAGTAATGTTTTAATTACAGGGATCGATCTGGATTCTCTGATATCATCAGTATCATTCTTAAAGGCAAGGCCCAACACAGCAATTTTTTTACCGTCAAGCTTTCCCAGTCTGGATTCCAGGAGCTTGATCATCTTCAATGGCTGTATTTCATTGACAAGAACAACAGATTCAAGTAACAGTGGCTGGTATCCCAGTTCTTTAGCCTTTCCGATAAGCGCTTTAACATCTTTGGGAAAGCACGAGCCTCCGAATCCGGCACCCGAATTCAGGAAATGGGGTGAGATCCTGAAATCTTTTCCAACTGCTTCCATAACCTGGTATGTATCGATACCCAGCTGCTTGCAGATGTTGCCTATCTCATTGGAAAATGATATCTTGGTTGCTAAAAAGGAATTGTTGACATATTTTATCATTTCTGCGGTTTTGGGATTGGTGTGGGTAATCTCACAATCAAGACCAGTATATAACGAAGCCACAATCTTGTCAGAGCGCTCATCAATGGCACCCACCAAGATCTTATCAGGATGCATAAAATCATAAACTGCCTTTCCTTCGCGCAGGAACTCAGGGTTCATAGCAATACCAAAATCGACTCCAGCTTTCTTGCCAGATGTCTCCTGAATGTGTGTCATTACAACTTTTTCAGTAGTTTCCGGCACCACAGTGCTTTTTACAACAACCACATGATAATTGTTCTTCTTCCCTATAGCCTGCCCGAGGCTCCTGCTGGCTGCTCTTACTATAGAAAGATCGATATTGCCATCAGCATCTGACGGCGTTCCTACACAGATAAATGACACATCGGTATTATTCACAGCATCATCATAATCGCTTGTAGCCCTGATTTTTGTACCAGCATGCTTCTTAAGCAGTTTTTCCAGTCCCTCTTCATATATCGGAGACTCACCCCTATTTATCATATCAACTTTTTCAGGATCTATATCTATACAGATAACTTCATGACCCAGTTCTGCAAAACATGCTGCACTTACAGTACCAACATAACCAGACCCAATAACAGATATTTTCAAACAATTGTCTCCTATATTCTTTACATCCCGTCCACGTATGGAGCCCGAAGGGCTTCATACGTGTCCTAGCCCGCTACTGGCTAGAGTAGCTATGGTAGAGTAGTATGATTCGTTTTATAATATTTTGTTACAAAAGCTCCCGGTATTATAGTACTTTTGGCTTCGATCACAGAACCTACATCCAGCATACTATTGATGCCGGTATGAGTATGATCTCCCATTATCGTACCCAGTTTCCTCCTGCCTGAATCTATTACAACTCCGTTGATCTTTGCTTTGATGTTGCCACCATCATGTCTCAGATTCGCCACCTTTGTCCCGGCCCCGAAATTACAGTCGCTCCCTATAATGGAATCACCTACATATGATAAATGGCCCACAGGGGTATTATCCATAATTATGGAATTCTTTACTTCAACAGCATTGTCGATACGAACACCCCTGCTCAAACTGGTAAATGGGCGGATATAACAATTTGGCCCCGGTATCAATAAGCATGTCAGCTCCTACACGAATATCATGGCATCCTGTCATAAGCGTCAGTTCATGGTCGCCGGGCAGAACTACCCTGGCTTTTTGGATAAAAACCTTCAATGCTTACATGCCTCTTTCTGTGTATAATGTACCGGAATCGAGGCTAATTTCAGCAGATGTGCAGGCTATCAGCTCCTTTTGAGTTTCAAAGGACGAATGATCATCCCGGCATGCAAAGGATGTTATATGTAAGAGTTTGGCACTGTTGGCGAGTTCCAGATCAATATCTGCCATTGAAATTGTGTCATTCACTCCAGGATCTGCCAATATCCCCCTGTTACCTTTTCCATCGACCATAATAAGGCATGCTCCGCTTCTACCTCTGGCGGTTCTGACCCCATTAACATTTACATTTTTATTGGCCAGATCATCCAATAAAATCCTGCCAGCTTCGTCGTCTGCTATTTACCCGATATATCCTGCAGGTACACCCAGTCTTGACAGACCTACTATAGTATTGGCAGCTGACCCGCCAGGATGGTTCTCTACTGACCTGATGAAACCTTCTTCATCAGGTCTTACTATCCTGTCTACATAGAATATCCTGTCAAGATTCAGGGCTCTAAATCCGACAACTTTAGCTTCATTTGAATTCATAGATATTATTACTTGCAGCGTTGGCATCTATAAAACTTTATATATCATACATGATTGAAAAACTCAATAATGTGATATTTATGGGCCAGCAACAAATTGTCCAGCTAATAGAAGATCCTGTGGGGATTTTAACAAAAATTCCGATGGATATTTTGGAAAGGGTGTATGCAGGAACATCTACTAAAGAGGATTCACTCGCATTAATTCAATGTGAACCCCAGGTTGTTTTTAAGTTAGCTGATTTTTTAAGAACCGACCTGGTCGGTAATAATGTCACTTATATTGTAAATAGGAACATCAACTTTTCAGATCAGTGTATAGGAACCTGTAGTTTCTGCGCTTTTAAAGACTATTCCGGATTCAGATTAACGACCACGGAAATTGTGGAAAAATCAAAGAAAGCGGTCTTACAGGGAGCAACTGAGGTCTGCATCCAGGGGGCGCTGATGAGTGATATGTTCCTTGAGGATTATTGTGAGATTCTTGAAGGTATTAAATCCAGGTTCCCTCAATTGCACATTCATGCTTTTTCTCCTATGGAAGTATTTCACATGTCACGTAACAGCAGTATTTCAGTTGAAGAAGCTCTTAAAGCATTGAAACATGCTGGGTTGGATACTATGCCTGGTACTGCTGCTGAAATATTGTCTGATCGGGTCCGAAAGGAAATCTGTCCTGATAAGATTACGTCGTCCCAGTGGATCGATGTAGTCAGAGCTGCCCACAATACTGGTATACCTACTACTGCTACAATGATGTATGGACACATTGAGACCATGGAGGAGAGGATCGAACATATTCTGCTAATAAGAGATCTACAGGTTGAGACCAGAGGTTTTACAGAATTCGTACCACTGCCGTTCATGCCTTATAACAACCCGTTGGGTGAGAGATTATTGGAAGAGGGACGATATGCCACTACAGGGGTGGAAGATCTTATGGTACATGCCCTTGCCAGGATCTTGCTGTACCCACATGTGAAAAATATACAGGCTAGTTGGGTCAAACTGGGGAAAAAGCTGGCCCAATATGCGTTGTTCTGTGGTGTTAATGATCTTGGCGGGACGCTGATGGAAGAAAAGATATCAAAGAGTGCGGGGGCGGTAAATGGTGAATATATGTCGCCGGATGAGTTTGTGTGGATTATTAAAGGAGCAGGAAAAGAGCCTGTGCAAAGAGATACTATGTATCGACGTGTTACTTCTGTACAAGAAATCAACCAATAATTTAGGGAATGCGGGCTGTTAAGTACAACATCTCCCTGTCAAATATCTTCTCTAGATTGGAAAGAGCGCTGTTTATTATCGAAGATGTAAGAAATCTGTTAGAATCCATGGAAATGAGAACAGCAGTGGGATCGTTATCCTCGCCATCTCCTACAATCAGCCCCATCTACTATTCAATACATTGCCTGATGTGCCAAGATCTGGAGTAAAAAAAAATAAAATATGGCTTTTCAGCCATCTCCTACTGCATTATTTTTCCTGCCAATTTCCTTTTATAGGGTTGGGAATCAGAAAAAAAATTATCGATTCTTATTCCTGTTAAAATTAGGCCCTTTTCTAGAGATGCGTTTATTGTTATGTTTAATTCCAACATCCACCGACCTTTTCATTTCAGCTTTTTTCAGAGCAGGTAGCTTTTCTTCCCTTATCACAACATCATTAAATTT
>DATKUV010000249.1:0-2829 GCA_035530415.1 Candidatus Nanoarchaeia archaeon
GTGCACCACCACATCCTTTACACCTTCCATCCGGGTTTTTATATGGTCCTCAACTTTATGAGCAATATCATGAGCCATATCTATGTGCATATCCTTTTTTACCTTAATATGCAGGTCCACGTAAATCATGTCAGCCGTCCCCCTGGTCCTGATATTATGACAATCCTCTACCCCCTTTATTTCCAGTGCAAGCTGGCAGAGACTATCAGTTTCCAACATGGAAGCATCAATAAGCGAATTTGAGGTTTGTTTGACTATTTTATAACCTGCTCTGACAATGAGTAAGGCGATGATTATCCCTCCAATAACATCGATCACAAAATAACCTGCACTGACTGCTATAAGGCTTACGATCACACCCAACGACACAAAAATATCACTTCTGGTGTGCAGGGAATCAGCTACTAATATTTCGCTTTTAAATTCCTTGCCTTTGCGGTGCTCGTAGGTAGTGACTGCCAGGTTTATTGCCATCGTTGCAAGCATAATCGCAAAACTTAATTGTGTAACCTCTGGAGATGTGTGTTCAAAAAAACGGTTTATAGCGCTTTCTGCTACTTCAAAACCGGTAATCAGCAGCAGTCCGGCTATTATTAGAGCTGCCATCTGTTCAAGTTTACCATGCCCGTATGGATGGCTTTCATCAGGGGGCCTGGACGCCATATATATCCCGAGCATTCCCACCATAGTCCCCCCTCCATCCATTAATGAATGGAAACCATCAGCCTCCATGCTGATGGAACCAGTTATTGAACCGTAGATGATCTTGGCCATCGCTACCAGTATGTTCAGCACCAGCACGATCACCTGCACCCTGATAATTTGCTTATATCTCATCTCGTTGCCTGAACAATGAATTTTACACTATATTAATTTTATTTTAATACATTCGGCATAACATTTCTATACCCTTATATCATATCACGAATCCATGTCCAAGATATATCTCGGTAAGCTGGTCCTTCATTGGTGTCCTGAATGCAATCTGCCGGTGCTGGATTCCACTTGTGCGTGCGGCTCACCTGCCGGTAAAGTGAAGGTCACACCACCTGGGGATATCAGGCCTGCGTTCCTCCATGATATAGACCATATCAATGCTGTTGCACTGGCAAGTTTCGGGGCTCCATTGATACCTGAAGGTAAGATCGCAATCATGAATAAGGTCCCTTCTGACGACAGGATGGAAGAGGTGATCGTGGACGGGATGGCAGTTGCCAATATCAGGTTCGAGGTGGAATCAAAGCAGTGGACGTTGCTTCCCAGGATGGAAGGCGCAGCCCGGTTATTTCAACAAAAAGAAGGCCGTAAGAACTGGGTAATAATAGATGAATCGGCTGTACCTTTTATTGAAAAAGGGGCCAGTACCCTGGCCCCAGGTGTGATAGATGCCGATCCCAATATTATATCAGGGGATGAGGTTGTAGTACTATCCCCGGATTGGATACCTGTATCGGCAGGCCGGGCCAGAATGAGCGGTCCGGAAATGGTTGAAGCAAGCAAGGGGGTTGCTGCCAAGGCCAGGTGGAGCGGAATTGTAAAGAATAATTTCTGCTCAGACATTCAATCATGGGTCGATGTGGTTACTGCAAATATTGAAATATTGAAGGATTTTGAAAATAAAGCTCATTCTTTTATTAAAAACGTATCAGAATCCACAAACAGACCAGTCAGTGTTTCCTATTCCGGGGGCAAGGACAGTCTTGCGACTTTGTTGCTGGTCAGGGATTGTATGGAAGATTTTGATGTACTCTTCGCAGATACAGGTCTGGAGTTCCCTGAAACCCTGGAGAATGTGAAGGAAGTAGAAAAGCAGTATAACCTCTCTGTAAAAACCTACACTGCAGGGGATGTGTTCTGGCAGTCCATTGACCGTTTCGGACCTCCTACAGTGGAGGCCAGGTGGTGTTGCAAGACCTGCAAGTTAGGTCCCATCTCAATGCTTATTGAAGAACACTTCCCTGACGGGTGTCTCACATTCATCGGGCAGCGCAAGTATGAGAGTGAGGGCCGGGCCCGTTCTGATAAGATCTGGAAGAACCCCTGGATAGGTAACCAGATCGCAGCGTCTCCCATTCAGAACTGGACTGCCATGCATATCTGGCTGTATCTGTTCTGGAAAGAGGCGCCTCACAATATCCTGTACGAGCAGGGGTTCGACCGTATCGGCTGCTGGCTGTGCCCGTCCGGGAGCCTGGCCGAGATGGAGAGGATCAAGGAGATCCATCCCCAAATGTGGGCAAGGCTGGAAGAGAAATTGAGGGCCCATGCTGAAAAATTCGGGTATGGTGAAGGATGGGTGGATTATGGATTATGGCGGTGGCAGAACCCACCTATGGTGCAGAGGGAAATGGCAGAGAGGCTGGGTATTAACCTGGTACCAAAGGAACACGATGGAGATATGGAATTTTCTGTGGTTGTGGGGTACAGGCCATGTAAGGCTGGCGGGATTTCAGCAGAAGGCAGTTTTGGAGCCCCGCTGAACCTGGAAACAATAGAGAATTCCGGGATGCTGAATATTTTGGGACAGGTACATTCCATGGATGGAGTGATCACATCCAACAATGGGGAGGACAATGTGCAGGTGTTCGCATCAGGGACAGTGACCGCCCGGAGTGATACCGACATCGGAGCCCGGCATTTGATGGGGGGGGCAGAATCTTCGATTCGGCGGGCGCTGGAATGTACAGGCTGCGGGCTGTGTGCTGCTAAGTGCAAGGATAAGGCGATCAGGATATCACAGGGCAGGGCGGTGGTGCTTGAGAATTGCAACCATTGCGGGATATGTAATGGAGCGTGTCCGGTGGTGCGGTATCTGGGTGAGCATTAAAA
>DATKUV010000250.1:0-7060 GCA_035530415.1 Candidatus Nanoarchaeia archaeon
CGTCCGATAATAGGTATAATTGGCCTTCGGAGGACAGGAAAGACCGTACTATTAAAACAGGTCATTGACCACCTGATCAGACATGAAGTGAAAAGGGATAGGATTCTATATTTTTCCTTTGATGAAGAAAACGTGTCAATCCAGGAAGTTATAAACGAATTCCTATCCAGAACCGGTCAGGATATATCAGGCACACCCCATCTTTACATATTCTTTGATGAGATACAGAAACTTGATGGCTGGCAGACCCAGCTAAAATACTATTATGACACCCATCCCCGCTTTAAATTCTTTGTTTCAGGGTCATCCTCGCTGTTCTTGAAGAAAAAAGCAGAAGAATCCCTTGCCGGCAGGATTTTTCTATACCATCTGCCTGTGTTGACTTTTAGCGAGTTTCTCAGGTTGAAAGGTGACGAGGATCTCCTCAAAAAGCCTGAAATGTTCAAAGAAGTCATACAAGAACAGGTTCCACTCTACATTAGACGGCAGCTTCCGGAACTGGTCAGGGCAGATGAATCTTTCATTCAGATGTATCTGGAGTCAATCATCAATAAAATAGTATATGAAGACCTGTCAAAAGTGTTTCCTGTTGAATTCGAAGACCTCCTGAAGCAGATACTTGTCATAGTAGCTTCCCATCCTGGAATGATCACAGATTACGAGACCCTTGCCACAGACCTGGGGATAACACGAAAAACACTGGCAAAGTACATCTCTTATCTGGAAAAAGGTTTCTTGCTTAAGAAGTGCTATAATTATTCAAAGAACCGCCTGAGTAGCGAGAAGAAAATGAAACGGCTCTACCTTACAAGTACCACATTGCTATTCCACCTGTGGGAGCATCCAGATATGGGAAGTGTAGTAGAAAATCTGGTGATAACCCATTCCGGGGCTGAATTCTTCTGGAGAAAAGGCACATCAGAATTGGATTGCGTGCTGGTCAGGGACAATAAAGTAGTACCAATTGAATCAAAGTACAGAAATAATATCATGAAGAAGCATATAAAAGGTTTATTAAAATTCATGGATGTTTATTCCATCGACAATGGGCTGGTTGTAACAAAAGATCTGGAACATGAAGAATTAGTGGACGGCAAACATATAGGGTATGTACCGCTGTGGAAATGGCTTTTAGGCAGTTCATGAATACATTGCAATAATAACGTATCGCTGTCATTCCCGCATCTGCTTCATATACTTCACCCAACGCCTGGCATCCTCTACCTTGTCAGCAATATTCAGCTTCTTAAGATCAGCCTGGCTTGTCTTCCCTTCTTCCAGATCCCTCAGATCTATAATAGCCCTCAACAACCCGGCAGCCTCATCCTGAATAAGGGCTGCCTGGGCTCTGGTCAGATGTGCCTTTTCGATCTTTTCCTCATCGATCTGTTCTATATTCTCAAGCTTGTGGATCAACCATTTCACACACTTTTTTTCAGATTCTGTCAATCTTTTTTTCTGGATAAGTTTCCATACAAGTTCGTGCAGTTGAATATCTTTGCCATCGATTAGGATCATTTCAGGAATGGATTCTCCAACCCAGGCAAGATACCTGTGCAATTCGAACAGCATATGCTCACGTTCGGCCTGGGGGATGTACTCATCCATATCGAAATTATTTTCACCTGTATTATAATCCATAATCACTTATCTCCAAACGCTTCCCTGAAACTCTCCAGGAATTCCTCCTTACTGAGCACCTTCTTTGAATACTTCTTATCACCTTTGATATTCACAATATCCAAATTCACTGAAGGAATATCCACTGGCTCCCCGAAAATCCCCTGCATGATACCTGCAAAGATATTCTGGGTCTTCTTATCCTCAAGGTCCAACTCTCCGAAATGGGCGAACCAGATCTTCAATATATTCTCGCCAGAAGTGATACTGATCTTCCTGATCCTACTCTCCCACCACGTGTGCACTTTGATATCGTATTCCATAGTTACTGATTGATTTCCAAAAAAGATAATCATTTGGATGCCATATCAAAGGTACGTACCTGCCAGATGCAGGGACATCTTGATCTGCCCATCCACATTCTCTGAAGTCACATCACCATGTCCCGGATACATTGTCCCTACTTCAAGCCCTGTAAGGTACTTCAATGATTCAATAATCTGCACCATGCTGCCCCCGGTCAGGTCGGTACGCCCGAAACTACCACCAGGGAATACAGTATCGCCTGAAAACAGTGATTTAGATTCTGCATGGTAAAGACATATGCTGCCGGGTGTGTGGCCAGGCGTGTGAATCACATCTAAACCATCGCCCCCTCCAAGCTCAATATATTCATCCTGGTTCAGCAATCTGTCAGCTTTTAACACTGCTTTTTCACCGAACATGGAAGCAACATTGGATACATCATTCTGCAGCAGCACAGCATCTGCCGTATGGATAGCAATATTTGCACCTGTCACCCGCTTTACTTCTTTCACCCCACCCCAGTGGTCATAATGGGCGTGGGTAAGGACTATAGTTTCAATATTAGCGGGTTCCATAATATCTGAGATACTGTCAATCACATAGCTGGCATTCATACCCACATCTATCAAGATAGGTTTTGGTGCATCCACCAAAAAGGCATTTGCCTCATATGGTGAACTATTGATCAGATGAACTTTCATGTATGGTTCACTTCCTTAAATTAAAAATCTAATAGTTGGCTCTGTGCTTTATTCTCTGTTTTTTTCGCATTTTTTTTATAATTGACAGTACGTGTGGTTTCTATACCGCCACCGAAATCAGTCAGTCCTTTTTGTTTTGCATCATAATCTAAAAATGCTACTTCCACACCCAGTTCCCTGAAGATCCGTTCAACAGGTGGGAGTATCTGTTTCTTGATGTAATATTCCACATCAAGGGAGATGTTATTTTCTATAACATATTTCGGATCCTCTGCCTTGTCAGCTAAAATACCAGACCCTGCAGCAATAACATAAGGAACTCTGTCCCCAATAGAGGGTACAAATCCGGTACGTTTCCTCATCTTTTCTATCACCATAACATGGGGTTGTTTGTTCTGGTAACTTTCAGTCTTCTTCGTGTACTTGCGGGTTAGCATCAGATCGTCTATGGCAGAAGGATCAGCTTTCAGGTCGATATTCCTGACACTGTTCACTACTTCCCTCACATGCTGGATTGCATCATCCACCAGCCCCTCTTTTAGCACCAATTCCAGCACTTTGCTCAGGGTCTTACTGGTAAGTTCGCACCAGTCTCGCCTGACAGTCTCCATGCCTTTTACCTTGATTCTGTCGATCCAGCCATCCCCACCTGGTTCAAAGACCCAGACTGCATAGCGTTTCTTGGCAAGGAATATAGACCGGCGGGCAAAACTCTCAAACTCCAATTCCATGGGGTCAGGCAATTCTTTTGAAATAATGCTTGAAATTTTTTCACCCACTGCACCGGCATTATCCAATGAAATCCCCTCAGGATTAAGTTTAACAAAAACACTGTCTGTATCCCCGTACACTACTGACAGGTCTATCTTCTGTGATTTATCAATATCCTTATCAGATAGTTCCCATTTTTCACAAGCAGTCCCTTCATGAACGAATATGCTTCCGATCTGCTGTTCTACAAGCCGCTTGGTATTCAAGATATTCTCGCGACCATAACCTGTGACCGAGCTTGCCATATTGAGACTGTACAGTCGTGCTCTTGCATAACCCGCATATCCATAATAACTGTTCAATAATATCTTCAAAGCCAGTTGGGTAGCATCAAGTACCCGTGCTTCTTCTTTTGAAGCACCTTTCATTTTCTGCTTGGTCGTAACCCTGCTATCTAATAGATTTTCCAGGATGGCAGGCACAATACCCCTTTGCACCTCGGCTGACACGAACCTCCCCCCTGATGGAGTGATCTCTACCCTCCCCTCTGGTTCATCACCTATGATCTCAGTAGTATAGCACAGGTTGTGAGCCATCATGATGGTAGGGTACAGGGATTTGTAATCCAGGATGACCACATCCTCGATCAGCCCTTTTTTTGGTTCCAGCACTTCCCCGCCTTTTAAATCCTCTCCCCTGGTACGGCGCTGATGTGAATCATCACCATCAGGTTTGCGGGCCATCACCCTGTTGTGAGCCCGGTATTCTTTTAGCAGGATATTCTCAACCATGTTTGTCTGGCCTCCGTCCAATATATCCTGGATCAAGGTGCCACTCACCCTTGACAGTGCCATGAATTTATCCAGCAAGCTGAGTCGTAGCAGCAGGTCCATGGCAAGTTCAGAATCCCGCCTGGCATAATCAATAAATAACCTGAATTTCTCACCCGTATCATTCCAGTAATCCTCCATATCCAGGGGATTTACATCCAGTTTTTCCCTGCCCAAAAGCTCCATGGAAGAATTCTTAAGAGTATATTGTTTCAGGCTGAAATCACGCCTGATTATGGGTAATACATCAACCGTCACCCTGCCATTTATTGAAATATTGGTCATGTAACCTATCTTGCGGTAATAAACAGACCTACCATCCCGTCCCATCCTGGATCTGACCTTGATATTGGTTTCTTCCAGCTTCTTTACCCTATCCACAATATAGGGAATATCAAAACCATTTGAGTTATATCCCACAAAAATATCCGGGTCATATTGTTTGATGATATCAAAGAACCTTTCAAGCATCCGGACTTCATCAGGAAAAGTTTCTGTATCACTGTCAAGCCCTTCTGCATCCTTTGCAACAAGTACCATGGTCCGGCTCCCGTTAAAGTGGGGCTCGAAGGCAAGGCTTATCATGATAATTGGGGACTTATCCGGTACAGGCATTCCACCATCAATAGGTAGGCACTCGATATCAAAAGCCAGGTACCTAAGAGGTGAATTGGTAATAATATCTAAAGGGATCACTGCCTGAGATACTGTTTTGATCTGGGCTTCCACTTCAGACAGGTTTATTCCATTGGATTTTTTTCCATCCAATGGTTCGGAATCTGTCTCAACCCAGGACATCCCGCCGATCCCGGAATCGATCAAGAACCTATTTCTAAATAAGATGTCTGTTTCATATATATCAGATACACCTTTCGTTTGCAGTATATCATCCCTGATCTCCGGAACGCCTTTTGGATCGTTCAGAACGATCTTGAGCATGGTGGTAGTTTCTTTAAAATAACCTACAGGTTCAAACTGCTGTGTGATTTGAACATCTATAACATTTTCTTTGAATTTTTCTTTGAGTTCCTGTGCGAGCTTAACAGCATGTTGGGGAGCGTCGGGTTTTAAGTAGAAATAAGGTTTAAAGCCAGGAACGAAACAGCATACACTCTGTCCGGCATCATTTCTGCCATATAATCTAATAATGGGGTTACCCACATCATCATAGGTATAATCGGCATCCAGTATCTGGAATTTCATTAAGCCATCAGTTGAGTTGAAATCGACTTAAGGGTTTCTGATTTTTCAGATCTCAGTAATTTTTGACAACCGATACAAACATAATATTATCATCACTGAGGCAAAAGCAGGAAATATTCCCTAATATGTTGTTAAGTGTAATACATTTTCAATATATTCTTTTAGATATGGGATTCGTAAGAGTTATAAATCATGGTACGTATTGATGAGAAATACTACAAGGCGGAATAAAAAAAGTGGCCGGAATTAAACGATTAGTGCTTGACGTATTGAAACCTCATTATCCTCTTACCCTGGAATATGCTAAGGGTTTAAGTGAACTGGAAGATGTCAGCGGCGTCAATATAAGTCTCTATGAAGTAGACCAGCAGACAGAGAATATTAAGATTACCATAGAAGGCGATAACCTGAATTATGAAAATATTAAAGAGGTTATTGAGGATATGGGCGGTGTCATCCACAGTATCGATGAGATTGCGGCAGGCCGCAGGTTAGTAGAAGAGGTGGAAACACTTCAGGACAGATAACATTTCCCACATGCGGGGGTAACCAAGCCAGGCCAAAGGTGATAGACTCAAGATCTATTCTCGCAGGAGTTCAAGGGTTCGAATCCCTTCCCCCGCATCACTTTACTAAAACGATTTCGCTTCTTCCTGTACTTTTTTCAAAAAAATAATCCCAGGTGATATGTTATTTGTTATGATTTTCGTAATCCGGTCGTGTCCCTAATTAATTGACAATAATTAAATAGTTTAAACGTAATTCCCTTTTAAGTCTGAGATGTAGTGACTGCAAAACGGCTACTCAGCACATCCTTTTTAATCTAAATCGGGGGCACATTTTGTTCAATAAACTATATAAACCCGGCATATCGGCGGTTTTAGTAACTATGTTTGAATCGCATTTCAACACTTGCAATAAAAATACGAAAACCCACATCCTGCAAGGGATTTTTGTTAAAAAAATAAGTTGTTTTTTCTATTTGAAAAAATTAATTATGTCAATTATGCAGAACTCCTTTATTGAGCCTGTGCCTATCGCAATCGGTTTCACCACACATAAATAATTATTTATACCATAATAAAAATTTATGTTCAAAGAGACTTGACATCAAACGGCTGAAGCATCTTTTCAATGTCCTTTGAAATATGCGTCCACCTGTATATTTTTGAATCTTTTGATGTAAATTCCACTTCATATATCTTAGATGCCTCTTCAATTAATTCGTCATAACTTACACCAATTTTATGTTTCTCAATTTTCCACAAAATCGCAGCAATCAACTCATAAGAGATGAAATTGACGACTGAAAGATATGCTTCAATTCTTCCTGGTAATTGGTATTTGACAGGAGATAAACTGGCGTCACCTCTCAAAAACCTGAATGCTTTTTCAACATGATCCCTCTGGAAATATGTCCTTATAATATCCTTTCCTGACATCGATACATCTGTACAAAAAAACAGAGATCGTCCATCAAGTTTCCTGGCAAGTTCTTCCTCACTTTCAATGATTTGATAACCTCTTCTACCCCGTGCCGGTATTACTATTGGTTTCAAATTCTGCTTCAATTTAGCAATCTTTTGTTTTGAAGTCTCAGATTCCAGTTTATGCAAGAGTAAATCTCTTTGTACTCGTGAATGATTTCTCTTATCTGGGTCCAACATTATAACAATTTTACATTTATTT
>DATKUV010000251.1:0-2083 GCA_035530415.1 Candidatus Nanoarchaeia archaeon
CACACATCTTCGATCAGAAACAGCGCCCTTTCCAGTCTGGAAAATATATTAGGCAATGAAATATTGTATTTCACAGCCAGCATCATATAATTGTCACTCTGTTTCTCTCCTGCTTTGCTGAAATGCTGTTTTGAGATCAGGAAATCGATATCCTCTTTAAATGCAGACATATCCATGTCCCTGGTTTTCAAGGTGCCGATCTTCAATAAATATTCAGCAGTCATATCCACGTCCCGTTTATATACAGCATAGAGCAAATTGAACATATTCCACTGAAGTTGTCTATCCAGCACGCCCACTGCACCGAAATCGAGAAGTGCAATACTACCATCTTCCAGGGCTAAGATGTTACCCCCGTGGGGATCAGCATGGAAAAAGCCGTCCAGGTAGATCTGTTTTAGGTAACTGTCAGCGATCAATTTAACCAGGCGTTTTCTCTTTTTATTATCAATATCTTTCAGATCCTGAATTGGAGTGCCGTGGATGAACTCCATTACCAGCACCGAATCCCTGGTATAATCCCAGAACACTTCTGGTATCTTCACATCTTTATTATCTTTAAAATTCTCACTGAAGCGTTCAATGTTCAACGCTTCGGCCTTATAATCCAGCTCCTTGGAGAGCATATTCTTGAAATCTTCAAGAAAACCATCAATATCAAAGTCTTTCGAAAAACCCAGGATACCCAGCAGGATCCGTTTTACATCATTAAGGACCATCAGGTCCAGATTGATGGTATCGATAACATCTGGCCTGGCGATCTTGACCGCCACCTCCCGACCGTTGAGTACTGCCCGGTACACCTGGCCAATGGAAGCGCTGGCTATGGGTTCGATATCGAACTCATCATACAGTTCAAGGATATCATTGCAGTGGTAGCAGAAATGGCTGTGCTCTTCAGGGACAGTATCGCAGATGCATTCCCTTTCAAAGGAAGGTCTCATCTCATCGAAGGACAGAGACCTGACATCATCATGTAGCTTATCAAGTTCCATGATGTAGGGGCGGGGCAGCAGGTCGGGACGGTTGCTCAGGGTCTGGCCCAGTTTTATGAATGTAGGTCCCAGTTCCTCAAAGGCTTTCCTGAGCCTGGCAGCATTGTTGCGATATTTCTGATCAATCTCACATGAACACTTCTTCTCAGAAATGTGGTCCCGCTTGATATCCATATAATAAAGAGAAAACAAGTTATATTTAAGAAAAACCCGACCGATCTAGAGGTATCTCCCCATTTTGTTAAACATAATTAAAAAAAATGGAAGGTGTTAGTATATAAATAATACTTTTTTAGCAGTATCAGGATTGTCCAGCCTCCAGGGAGTATCCACATTCATGCTGAATATATTCCTATGACCAATATCATGGGGGACTGCCTGTGATCTCTTTCAGGTTGATGTTGAAATATTCAGTGATGGGTACTCCGCAGTTACCAGATTCGTATTTGTTGCTGTATTCTTGATCGATGAGCTTGCAGATCTCTGAAATGTACATGCCTGATTCATACATCTGCTTGGTCTAAGTAACCTCACCTACGCAGATATCACAGTTGGAAGCGTGGCTTGAAAAGACGCCGTCATCTGATATGTAGCAGTTCTTAAGGCTCTTGTGACCCATGCCTTTGCAGCCGCAGAAACATTGCATTTTTTCTATTACTTCGGGATTGTACTGCATTGGCTTTTACCTTGGATTTCTTACCTGGACCTCTATGGAAATAATAATCTATAAAAACAGGTAATGCATGGATGAAAGCACATCCACAGTTGAAGAATAAAAAATCGCGGAATTTTTTGAAAAACACTATTTATTTTATACAGGATAGGCGCCGGATGAGTACACAATTCATTATCAGTAATATCACAAAAGACCTTGAATTAAATGATCTTTCAGTTAAAAATACAGTTGAACTGTTTGAAAATGGGGCAACTATACCTTTTATAGCACGATACCGAAAAGAGAAGACTAACGGCCTGGATGAGACTGATATACGCTCCATATCTGAAAAACTTGAATATTACAATGAGCTTGAAAAAAGAAAAGAAACCATTTTAAAGACAATTGAGGGTCAGGATAAGCTAACTGCTGG
>DATKUV010000252.1:0-3371 GCA_035530415.1 Candidatus Nanoarchaeia archaeon
TTGAAACTCCAGAACAAGCCTTCTGGAGAAAAATGCCAACTGAAGCCATTTTTGGCATAGGTCATAAGTTGTTTGGGTTGTGATATAAATGGTTGAAAAAATTAGGAAGAGTTCAATGCGAAATAATTATAGGACTACACACGATTTCTCAAAAGGCCGAAAGTCGTGTAATAGCTATAGCCCTGATCTCAGGGTGTTTAGACACTAAAGAAGCAGAGCCGGAAATTGTTGATCAGTCCACACTTGCTGAACTTGAGTGGGTCCAATCAGGAAATGTCCAGAAGGATAGTATAAACCAGGAAATTGGTGGGGGAGAGGTTGCTATTAACACCGCCCAGATGAGTTATTATGATAAGATTTTATCAGATGACATCAATCAACAGATAAATGATGCGGGACGTAGTTTGTCCTCTGAAGAAAAAAGCTCATTTACCTCCCAGTTTATAACAATGCGATTGACTCTACCTGCCGGTATAACCTTGCCAAATTCAATTCTTGCTGGAATTATGGATTCATTGGTCCAGAAAATGGCAACTGAGAATAATATACAGAACTTCCATGAAGTGAATGAAGAAACCGTGAAAATAAGAACGGGGTCATCAATAAAGGCAAAATCCTATGAAGGCTATATTGATGGTGACGAAAATCTAAATATTGGTATCAAAGGGAGTATTGCCTCATGGAGCAGCAATAAATCAACGATCATCGTATTAGGAATTATCCCGGTTGAAGAGATCGTTTTAGAAAATAGCAATCAAATCGGCATAATAAATGATGCCAAACTGGACATAGATAAGGAAAAAGAATACCAAGAAATTCTGACCCTTATCCAGAATGTGGAATAAGGTTTTATCGACTCTTTTTTGCAGCCAGCCTGATTGCTTCTATCAAGCTATCCCTTGGCATTATTGCAGTTACAGGGATAGTCAGTACTTTTTCCACGGTAGGGCTGACAATGGGTGCACATACAAGAGCTTTTGCTCCATCCCTTTCGGCTTTTATAGCTGCCACAATAGCTTCTTCCATGGAAGTGGCAGAATATTCCCTGATCGTAATCAATTTATCATCCATAAGCATCTTTTTTTCAATAATATTATCAAGTACCGGCCTGGCTGCTATAACTGCAATAAATTCACCATGCTCGTCTCCTTCGATCTTTTTTATTGTCTTTACGATCTGCCGTACTGTCTTCATATTGGGGTCCCGATGTCCGGAAAGGATCTTGTATAAAGTACTTGGAGGAATGCCAGACTTTTCGCTAAATTCTGCTGCTGTCATTCTTAGTTCTTCTTTTATCACTCTGGACAGGATTGCCTGGAATACTTCATCAGTTTCAAAGGCCGCTCTCATAACTTTTTCAGCAGATTTCATGTAATCACCACATTTGTTATGATACTATTGTCACAATAGTACAATATATTTTGCCATTTAACACTTTTTGGATGAAAAATCCGCATAATTGGAAATGAATATATATGTATATTTGAGTTTTCTGGATTATAACACGTTAATAAATATGAGTTCAAGGGAACTGAGGTATAATATTATGAATAAATATACTCAAATTTTTGCAGTATTGATCACGTTAGGAATGTTGCTGGTTTCAGGATGTACAGGTCCTTCTGAAGAAGCTGGACCAGTAGAGGAATTGAAAGAAATACGGTTTGGATATCAGCCAAGTACGCATCAGGTAGCTTATATGACGGCTGATGCCAAAGGCTGGTGGGTGGAAGACCTGACACCATACGGCATAACTTCTACAAAAGAATATCTTTTTCCTACAGGAGCTCCTGAAATGACGGCTATGCTTGCCGGAGAGATCGATGTGGCTTATGTGGGTGCTACTCCTCCATTATCTGCCATTGATCAAGGTCTGGATGCAAAGATCGTTGCCGGGGCTCAGGTTCAGGGTTCAGATCTTGTGCTGGGAACTGAGATACCGTATGAATCACCACAGGACCTGAAAGGTTTAAAGATAGCCACCTTCCCGGCAGGCACACTGCAGGATACTGTGCTTAGAAAATGGCTCATAGACAATGATATCGATCCCAATGAAGACCTTACCATAATACCGATGGACGGTGCAAATGCAAAGACTGCACTTGCTTCAAAGAATGTGGACGGCGTATTCCTCCCGCATCCAAATCCTACTGTGATCGAAGCAGAAGGTTATGGCAGAGTTGTGGTGCAGTCAGGAGAAATGTGGGCCCAGCATGCATGTTGTCTCGTATTGGTATCAGGAGATCTCATTCGAAACCATCCGGATCTGGTTGAACAGATCGTCCGGACCCATATCAAGGCAACCGAGTATAATATAAACAATCCGGAAGACGCAGCTCAAATATTTTCAGATGATATCGGAGTTTCTTATAATGTTTCCCTCAGATCAATTAAGGAATGGGACGGTCACTGGGTGAGCGACCCCAGTATTGAGCTGGAAACCACCCTGGAATATGCCAGCGTGCAGTATGATCTGGGATATACAAAAAAGCTGTTAACACAGGACGATCTGTTCGATCTGAGTTTTTATAACAAGATTATGGCTGAAATGGATGAAGAGTAAAGCTCTTCATCCTTAAATTCCTTTTAGGCTGCATGGATATCTACCCTGAATTCAGGAAACGGGGACTTGAAGTAACCTCTATAGCAGTGGCTGTGATTATCTGGGAGATCATAGCAAGGATCATTAACAAGAAATACATCCTGCCGAGTTTTATTGAGGTAGTTGAAGCTTTTATCAGATTATACAGCGAAGGTGAACTGTATCTGGATATCCTGACCAGTCTGAATTATTTTATTATCGGTATTGGAGTAGCAGCTCTTGTAGGGATACCTATTGGAATAATGATGGGGTGGTTCAGAAATGTAAACCGGGCCGTAGACCCCCTTATTGAAATGATACGCCCCATCCCACCACTTGCATGGATCCCATTTGCTATTTTGTGGTTCGGACTTACAAAATATGTGGCAGGGTTTGTGATTTTTGTGGGAGCCGTGTTTCCAATATTGATAAATACATATATGGGATTTAAGAATACGCCCCGCGTACTTGTGGAATCGGGAAAGGTATTGGGATGTCTTAAAAACCGTGATATTATTCTCAGGATCGCACTGCCTTCAGCTTTGCCTCACATAGCAACAGGGGTCAGGGTCGGGATGGGTGTGGGCTGGATGTGCGTTGTGGCTGCTGAACTATTCGGTGTGAGTAGATACGGAATTGGCTGGAAGATCTGGCATTGGAACGATCTGCATCATATGGACCTGGTACTCACCTATATGCTGATCCTCGGTTTTATTGCACTTACAATTGACAGATGTTTTAGGTACATTGTTCAAAATCGGTGGCTCAAATGGCAGGAAGGAGTCATAGT
>DATKUV010000253.1:0-4192 GCA_035530415.1 Candidatus Nanoarchaeia archaeon
TTTTTGTGAATAATAATGCCAATAATATATTAAAATATTTTTTAGGCATGGAAAACTATTTTAACCAATAACACCTGCAAATTATCCAGATGACTGTAACGTTCAATAGTAAGTTTCTAATCACAGCTTTAATTCTCATATCTATCTTGGCAGGTGGGTGCCTGCAAGAATACGATACTACCAGCTTGACCATTAACAAGGTTGACATAAAAGCCGACGTGGTAGACGACGATACAGTACAACTAAGCATCATAACCTATGTGAGTAACACTGGCCAGACCTCGGGTAACGTGGATATCCAGACAAAGGCCTACAACCTGAAAACCAATCTGCTCATGGCCGATGAGAAGGTATCTATGGGGAAAATTGGCAAGGACAGGACTCAGAACGGTACAGTGAACCTTGAAGTCCCCATAATAGGCAACTATCGGATCGAGGTGTCCCTTTATGAGAATGATGGTCTGGTAACTTCTGGCCAGGGCAGTATATCAGGACTTGAATCCCTGCTCACAAGTCCAACACATTCATACATCAACATCCGTGACGTAGACGTTACTTTGTTGAGCAGAAGTGAATCCACCACAACCATGAAAGTAACAACATTTTTAGATAATTACGGCAGGTCAGATTCAACACCACTAACAGCGCTGGTCAAGCTAAGGGATGCAGATACAAATCTCATAGGTAACAGCGGCAATATTAATGTGGGCGTGGTCAAGTCCGATACAACAGTGGTCAAAGATATTGAGCTTGAAGTCCCCAAGGATAGGGATTACAGGGTAGAAGTGATGATATTTGAAAACGACCGGATCATTACCGAATATGGAGTATCCTTCTTTATGGCTCCTAAAAGTACAGGTGTCGAAGATGTAACAAGACAGACCCGGACAATAAGCACTACCGAAACATTTACCACTGCATTTGAGGTGGAACCCACTCCATACCGTCCATCAGACGATGTATTTAGAACTGAGGGCGCACCGATGGCACCGGGATTCGGATTATTAACCGCAATAATAAGTCTGCTATCAGTGATAATATTTTTCAGGAAATTCAAACTTAACGACAGGTGAAAGCAATGGACGAAGATACTGTTCAGGAAAAAGACAAGATAAACAATATCAAGCTATTTAAGACTGGGACGATCCTGATTTTGCTACTGTTGTTATTGCTTGCTTCGTTCAGTTTTTATTACGGTATGCACTCTGCTATAGGTAATTTATTCAATTACCAATATAGTGATCTGATCGGATCTATCTTTGATCTGGCAGTGATCATGGCAGTTTTATATATTGTCGGAGAGTTCTTTTTAAAGAAATAATTCCTGCCACCAGAATTTATATTAAGCTTAACCCCCTTTTAGTCCTGGAGAGAGGAAGGACGGCCGCCGGGTCATTAGATCTGAGGAAAGTCCCCCCACCTTCCAGATACACGAACGCCTGTAGTGGGCGTAGGACGAGAGTCCTGGCAGTTGCTGATTAAAACCAGCAGCTCATATGGCATTGCTATATGATGGCACAGAAACGATACCGTACCGCGTTAATGCTATGATACCAAAAAGGTTGAGGTCGCGCGAGTTGCGGATGGAACGCGTGAATCCTCGTGGGTGCAAGCCAAATAGTGAACCAAAAGGCCTTTCTGGAGCCGGTTCGGAGTTGGTGCTTAGCCGAATGCCGTTTAGACACGGATCACATCCCTAAGGGGAAGTGCCGTGCAAACAGAAGGGGGCTTACTATCCTCACTCATTCCCTTTTAATTCTATGCAAAAAATTTTTATCTTGAGACATCTTTTAATAATTGGAGTTGATTTTCCATGTGTATCAGTGTGGAGCAAGATCATGATGCCTGCAATGGGTCCGCCACCCATGTCCTTCTATATCATATCCATGCTGTCTGCCTTTGTATTCGCTCTGATCTTCGTTTCTGTCTATGACATCTTTGAAACATCAGTACCTGGAAAGACCTGGAAAAAGAAAGGAATGTACTACGGATTGATAGTCTTCCTTCTAACTGGCCAGTCTTATGTGACCATGTCTTATCTGATAAATCTGCCAGGTATGTTATTATTGGAATGGGCATTTGAAGGACTGATATTAAGTTTGCTGGCCGGACTGGTCACTGCGCGATTTATTCCATCCCGTAAATGATATATCCTATCATTTGAAAATCAGAAATCAGACCACTATCACGTTAGCAGTCTTTTCAGACCATATAGTAACAAAATCTGATGGGTCTGCCGAAGGGTAGGTATCTATCAAACACACATCACACATATTAATTACATCAACCAGGAGCCTTAGATCCCCAAAAAATATCTCTGCGATAATTTTACCGTTTCGCATAGCTCTGGCTACCAGAACGGGTTCATTCCCAACCAGGGGCAGGTCTTTGATCGATACCATGGATTCCAATTGCACATCCAGAATATCCCTGTTGACCTCAACATTCAATAGCAGGTCCTCAACGGCTGGGCGCCAGGCATCATTGAAAAATACTTTTTTTGCTCCTGCCAACATGGTCATCATACCCAGAGCGCCTGAACCACACATGCCGTCAACCACAACTGCACCGGCCAGCAATCCTTTCATGTCTAGCTGCTCAATTTTTCCCATCTTGTTCTGGTTATTGAACTCAATATGTATCCTGGACTGTTGCTTATAGATCACCAGCTCACCGAACATGGTCTGGGCAAGATCACTCCTCATATCACACCCTGCCATGAGAATATATTCATGAGGTTTCGAATCCAGGTCAAGAATGCCCACACTCTCTGCCTGGTCACCTGTTCGTAATATTACTCCCCTGACCTCAGGCACCCTGTTCACAATATCTTCTGCACTGACCTGCCGGATATTATCAGCTATGATGATAAGATTATCAGGCCCCAGCCTGGGCGGGTACATGATTGGAAAACCAGGTGTGATAAGGGGTGTACCCACCTTGGCCAGTCCTGCTCCATCATCCCTGTCCCCATGTTCCTGCATAATGGTCAATACCTGACCCATTATAGCATCAAGGGGTCTTCGGCCACATGAAGGGCATAACAGGGTATCACTGTTCATGTTTTGAGCACCTGGCTGAGCCGTTAGCGGAGTATTCTTATTCCAACCTGGTTCTGGCAGGCATTCCGGACAGGCAAGGTATAATTGATATATGGAATCCAGCACCTCCTCAGCTGTCTGGATGCAATCTGGTTTCCCGCAGGTGGGACATGTGATCATGGTATCAACTTTAGGCTCTGGAATAGTTATATATTATCCCCGAACTGCTGGAATCCCCTTGCCTCAATACCTTCAATACGTCCGTTTCGCTGCATGGTGATACTATCAGATGTAACCTTTCCGATTATTGTGAATTTGGCAACTTCACCTATCTTTTCAATACATTCGGGTCTCAAGGTGAACAGCAGTTCAAAATCACCACCAGTATATACATTCCATTCAACCAGCTGGTCATCATCCCTTGCCATATCCTTTACATTTTCATGGATCGGGATGTCTTCAGACTTAATAACAAATCCAACTCCGCTGGCAGCGGCCAGGTCATGCAGGGACATGGCCAGCCCGTCACTGATATCCATCATTGAGGTTACACACCCTGTCCGGGCCAGGGCCATACCCTCAAAAATCCTAGGTGTGGGCTGATAGAATTTTTCAATCAAACCAGGGTCCACATTCGTATCATTTTCTAAGGCATCCAGTACGGCTCCTGCCGTGCCCAGTTCTCCGGTAACGCATACAAGATCGTCGATGCGAGCACCTTTTCGCAATATGAGATGAGCTTTGTCTGTCGATCCCAGCACAGAACCCACTACAGTCAGTTCATCATGTCTGTCAATATCGCCACCAATAATCTGAGTCCCGTAGGTCTCTGCACAGGCTTTCATCCCTTTAACCAGTTCTTTCACGAAATCCAGCTCAAGGTCAGGGGGGAGGCCCAGGGCTGCCATTACTCCAATAGGCCTGGCACCCATAGCTGCAATATCGCTCAAATTCACGGCCACGCTCATCCAGCCCATCTGCCATGGGGTCATGCCTGCAGGAAAATCAGTACTGCTGTGTAGCATATCTGTGGATGCGACCAGAAGTTCAGACCCATTTAGTTCTAGCACTGCGCAATCATCCTTACCTGCAGCAACCAGGGGTGAAGATCTATTTGAAATTAGACCTGATTCCATAATTTCAGTTATGAT
>DATKUV010000254.1:0-14508 GCA_035530415.1 Candidatus Nanoarchaeia archaeon
GTGGTCATTCAGACGTCTACACCATCGCCTGTTCTATCCGCTCAAGCGCAGTCTGTATCCGCTCCCTTGAAGTTGCATAGGAAAATCTAATAAAGTCCATGCTGTGGGGTCCGAAAGCACTGCCCGGCGTGGCAGCCACAAATGCCTCTGTCAGCAGCTTCTCGCACACCTCATCTCCATTGCCGTATTCACTCACATCGGCAAAAGCATAGAATGCACCGCTGGGATAGTTGCATTTAATACCTATATTGTTCAGGCCGTCCACAAGCAGGTCCCGCCGTGCTTTGAACTCGGTCACCATCTCAGGAATGAAATCCTGGGGTCCTTTCAGCGCTTCCACACCGGCCCACTGTACGAAAGTCGTAGCACTGCTTACGCTGTGGCTGTGGAGCTTGGACATGGACTTGAATACCTCGTTAGAGGTGGCCAGGTAGCCCAGCCGCCAGCCGGTCATAGCATATGCCTTTGAAAAACCGTTGATGGTAATGGTACGCTCATCCATACCGGGAAGACTTCCGATACTGAAGTGCTCCTTTTCATAGATGATCTTCTCATAGATCTCATCCGAGATTACCATGATATCGTGGTCAATGGCTAAATCAGCGATCTCTTTTAGCACATCCCTGGAAAAGATACCACCAGTGGGATTGCTGGGGCTGTTAACTACAATAAGTTTGGTCTTTGGAGTGATGTATTCAGCAATGTCAGTTGGATTGAAATCATTCTCTGGGTCCAGAGGTGCCCATACAGTTGTTCCCCCCGCGATTGTGATACAGGGATCATATGTGACCCAGGCCGGGTCGAACAGTATTGCCTCATCCCCCTCATCCAGTACTGCCAGTATGGCCTCGAAGACGGCCTGTTTGGCCCCAGGTGTTACGATCACATGGCCAGGTTCCACATTCAGGTTGTTCTCGTTCTGGAGTTTCTCTGCAATAGCCGATCGCAGCTCAGGAATACCAGGGGCAGGGGAATAATGTGTATCGCCCCTTCGTAGCGATTCTACAGCAGCATCGCAGATATTCTTTGGAGTGTCAAAATCAGGTTCGCCAAGACTGAAACTAATCACGTCATGGCCTTTGCGTTTAAGCTCATTGGCCAGACCTGTCATTCGCAGAGTGGCCGATTCCTCTATACTTTGCAGACGTTTTGATACCATGACATCAATTGGGAGGTATGATTATTTTAATCTTTGCACCATCTTCACTGCAGCCTCTACGGCCCGTTTAGCATAGTCCACCCGTTTGTGCGCATCAAGCCTGCTCATGCCGGGACCTGAAATTCCCAGGGTCACAGGTTTATCATATTCCAGTGCCAGGTCTGTGATCTTACGGGCAGCGTGCTGCACTACGATCTCGTCGTGTTTGGTCTGCCCTTCAATCACGCAGCCTATGGTAACTACAGCATCTATCCCCGGATCAGTCACCAGTTTCTTAATGGCCAGAGGCATGTCATAGACACCCGGGACCATTATTGTTTTTTCAACGGTAGCACCTAAAAAATCAGCATGTTCCCTACCCAACAGTTCCATCTGGTAGGTAATGTCCCTGTTAAATTCTGCTACTACAAATCCCAGTTTTATATCACTCATTACAATAATCTCCAGTTTTACTAAATATTATCAATCATACTATAAATTTTATATGTTCACTGCCGGGCCACTCCGGCGTCTTCATAGCCCTGGCGTTGACCTGTACCCGCCTCTTTTTCCAGATCATGAGGCCGGGAAATCAGTTTGACCACATTCAGTGCATGTTCCCTGGCACGTCGTTCCATAAGCCAGGCAAGGGTCTTATCATCAGGTGCCTCATCTTCATGCACGAATACCTCTATCACATGGATATTGGTCATCAATTGGGCCTGGATTATTCCCTGGGATGCCTCATGGGCGCATATCTTATCCATGGGATCAGAACCCGGCATGCCCAGTGCCATTACAATATCGCAGCCCTGCTCTTCGATCAGTTTTTTACAGGCAACTGGCAGGTCCTTGATACCGGGCACAGTATACCGCATAATTTTTACAGACGCGTTGTTCCGTAATTCATCAATAGCGGCTGCACCCATATCATATCTGGCAAAAGTGGTGTCAGCAATGCCTACTGTGATCATATTTTCTCCAAATTACTAAGACTCATTAATCTTATCCAATTCCATTTTGGCAGCTTCCACTCCTGCACCCACACTATCTATTATACCATATTTTTTAAGCACCAGTTCCAGTGCAGTGATTGTGGTGATAATATCAATTGGTGCGAAATTACCCATACTGCCAATCCTGAAGATCTTGCCTTTCAATTGGGACTGGCCGCCAGATATCTGTATACCCAGGTCCAGCATCTCACCACGTAACTCCTTATCAGTGATGCCACCCGGAATATTCATGGCAGTGACTGTATTGGAATAACTGTGATATTTATCGATCTTTGGAAACATTTTTATACCTAGCGCATCGGCAGCTGCACGAACAGCAGCCGCACCCTGGGCATGTCTATGTTTCCTTTTCTCCATTCCTTCTTCCTGTACAATGAGCAAAGCTTCCAGCATGGCAGAGAATAGCGGGACTCCCGGTGTAAAGGGTGTCTGGGTAGGTGTATTGGCTGCCGATTTGCGGTATGCCTTTAGATCAAGATAATAGGGCGGTTTATCGACCATTGCTTCCCAGGCGGCATCGCTCACAGTAATTGCAGATAGACCGGGTGGTGCAGCTATACACTTCTGGCTCCCCATAAATGCAATATCCACACCCCATTTATCGACGAGTACTGTGTCACCGCCTACTGTGGTAATGGCGTCCATAATGAACAAAGCATTATGTTTCTTTGCTAATTTCCCTACTTCTTCAGCAGGATTCTTGATACCTACACTTGTCTCATTATGTACCATAGCAACAGCTTTTACCCCTTTTTCAAGGGCGGCTTCAACAGCTTCCAGGTCTATTGGTGTACCCCATTCGTACTCCAATTTTACTGCTTTGCCGTAACGCTCCCCAATGTCACATAATCTTTCCCCGAATTTACCATTCTCTATCGTAACTATTGTATCATTCTTCCCGATCACATTACCGATAGCGGCTTCCATGCTTGCTGTTCCGGATCCCGATATAATATATATTTCATTAAGGGTCTGGAAAAGATCACTTAGAATCTCCCTGCTCTTGTCATAGATATTCCCGAATTCTTCTCCTCTATGCCCGAACATAGGTTTACCCATGGCTCTTTGGATCCTTGGGACTATAGGCACAGGGCCCGGTATCATCATCAAATTATTTTCAAGTTTCATTGTGCAAATCACTCGACATAGTTCAATCTAGGTTGAGGGTACTAAATAGAATAACTTCCATGTATAGCTTTTGATTTTTTGTGTATTCTCCATAAACTATATGAGAATCGGTTTGGTTTAAGGATGTATGATTATTGGATTACTTGGACCTGAAGGAACGTATTCTGAAAAAGCTGCAAAAAAAATGGATACCAACACTAAACTCAAGTATTTCAATGATCTGGAAGAAGTAATCGAATCTGTAATTACAGAAGAGGTTGATTACGGCATTCTGCCTATTGAGAATTCATTGGAAGGATCAATAGGCATTACCATGGATGCTCTTTTGGAATACAACATTATTATCATAGGAGAGGTCATCGTTCCAATCCGACACTGCTTGCTTTCAAAGGGTGGGATGGAAGATATAAAAGTGGTATTATCACATCCTCAGGCCCTTGCTCAATGTCATAAATTTATACGCACCAATTTCAAAGATATTAAGGTTCAAACCACAGGAAGTACTTCAAATGCTGCCCGGGCTGCATCCAGTTCAACTGAGATGGCTGCAATAGCATCAAGGGAATCGGCTGAGAAATATGGCCTGAATATCCTTGCAGATGATATCCAGGACTACAAAGAAAATTATACCAGATTTGTGGTGTTGGGAAAACACACACCTGATAGGACGGGAAATGACAAAACTTCAATAATAATTCACTTGCTGCGTGATAGACCTGGGGCCTTGCATGATCTATTGGGCGAATTTATTAAATATGATATTAACCTTACCAGGATTGAATCCAGACCTTCAAAAATGGGTTTAGGAGATTATTTATTTTATATTGATATGGAAGGGCATCAACTGGATGAAAATATAAAAAATGCTCTTGAAGGGATTAAAAAGCTTATAGACCAGGTAAAAATCATCGGATCATATCCCAAAAACACACAACAATAAATGATGAGTTAATAAAGTATATAAATCTAAAAACACTCTTACTGATAATGAGTTTCCTGATCAGGTATGAGATCAAAATATTGTGTGGGAGAAGATATTCTATATGATAGAGCATGATTTTCCTACGATTAGACCTAACTTAGGAGATTATATAAACATTGTTGAAGTGCAAAAAAGACTTGATTATGTTTTATTCTACAATCCAAACATTATCAGAACAGAATACCTATCAACCCTTAACAATACCAAAGAGGAAATTCCTGAATGGCTTGAAGAGATTCAGGAAGCTAAAGATAATCCAGTAGCTTAATTTTATTATTTTTCTTATACATAATTTAACTATAATGAGAATTCATAAATTATTACCTGATGCACCCGGCGTCTATTTAATGAAGGATAATGCAGACAATATCATATATGTTGGGAAGGCATTATCACTGAAAAATAGGGTATCACAGTACTTCCAGAAACATGATCATGACACCAAGACAAAAGCCTTACTAAAAAATATTTCGGATCTGGAATATATTGTTACACCCACCGAGGTGGATGCTCTTATTCTTGAATCTAATCTAATAAAGGAACACAGGCCCCGGTATAATATAGATCTGAAAGACGATAAACAGTATCCGTTTATCAAGATCACTATTAACGAAGATTATCCGCGTATTTTTATAACCCGTAAAAGACTTAAGGACGGTGCAAGGTTTTTTGGTCCCTATACCAGTGCCAGGGCCATGCGTGAGACCCTCAGATTGATAACCCGGGTTTTCAAATTACCCCAGTGCAAGAAAAAGTTCGGTCTTAGAAGCAGACCGTGTCTAAATTATCATATGGGACTTTGCAGTGCTCCTTGCAGTGGTAGTGTTAATAAAACCGAATATCGAGTAGCAGTAGACGAGGCCATCCAATTTTTAGAAGGCAAGAATAAAGATCTGATACATAAGCTAAAAACAAAAATGCATGATTATGTATCAAAAAATGATTTCGAAGCTGCTGCAGTAGTAAGGGACCAATTAAGCTCTATTCGAACCGCTTCATTGCGTCAGCAGGTCACCGGAGGTTTTGAAGACTGGGATGTTATATCCATAGCAGTTTCGGGTGAAATTGCCTCTGCCCAGGTATTGTATATCAGGGAGGGAAACCTGGTGGGCCGCTCAGAGTTTGTTCTTAATTCCTGTGGAGCTGAGGATAATGAGGTTATGGGTGCATTTATTAAACAATATTATAGTGATGCACCTGTTCCAGGGGAAATCTTGCTTGACACTATGCCAGATGATGCGACTATATTGGAATGGTTGCGAAGTTTAGGGAACGTAAATATTAATATTCCAGCAAGGGGTCGAAAGAAAGAATTGGTAGAGATGGCAAATAAGAATGCTCAGTCTTTGCTCAAAATTACCCTTCTAAAAGATGAAAAAATGGAAAAATCCGGGTTTTCCGCACTTGCGGAACTTCAGGATGTTTTGAGTTTGAACAATTCACCTGAAATAATAGAAGGTTTTGATATCTCTAACATCGGCGGTACTGATGCGGTGGGCAGCATGGTTGTCTTTAAAAGCGGCAAACCTGACAAGCGGCAATACCGCCTTTTTAATATTAAAACGGTAAGTGGAATTGATGATCCTGCTATGATGAAGGAAGTAATATCCCGCCGCATAGCTCATATTGCCCTGGGTGATGATACGCCACCTGACCTTATGGTCGTGGATGGGGGGGCCACTCAGGTAGAAGCAGCCATGTCTGCTTTAGGTACATTTTATCCCAATATCCCAGTAATCGGACTGGCCAAGAAATTTGAACATATCTATTTACCTGGTGCTGATGCTCCTATAATCCTGCCGCATACTTCAGCAGCTCTTGGGCTCTTAAAGCATCTAAGAGATGAATCGCACAGGTTTGCAGTATCTCACCACAGAAGGCGCAGATCATCACGATTAAAAGCTTCTATATTGGATGATATTTCTGGTGTGGGAAAAAAACGAAAAAGTATGCTGATTAAATATTTCGGGTCGCTAGATAATATACATGCAGCAAGCATTGAAGATCTTAAGAAGGTCCCGGGTATTAGCCATAAAATGTCACGTGAGATATTTGAAAAACTTCAGGGTTCCAAAAGCTTATAAGTCGTAAGGTAGTTATGGGATGACCAAGACCATTATTTAGTTATTAATAATTTTAAAATTTCATAATTCTAATTGGAGGATATTCATTTATGGCAAGTAAAAGACCAGCAAGAACGTTCCGCAATTTCAATAGCAGAAGATCATATACTCGAAGAAAATATATGGGCGGTGTTCCGGGAAGCAAAGTCGTACATTACGATATGGGCAATCTCAGGACAGAATTCCCAATAGAGGTCACATTGGTGGCTGATGAAGCGCGCCAGATCAGAGATGGGGCACTTGAAGCGGGCCGAATCACAGCTAACAGATTATTAATTAAACAACTGGGTGTGCAGAATTTCCATATGAAACTTAGAGTGCATCCATTCCAGGTGATCAGGGAGAATAAACAGGCTACTGGTGCAGGGGCAGACAGGGTCAGCCAGGGAATGCGGCAGGCATTCGGAAAAGCAACAGGTGTTTGTGCTCGGGTAAGAAAAGGCCAGAAAATCTTTACAATCTCGGTTAACAAAGAAGGATTCCTGATCGCCAAGGATGCTTTGAGAAAATGCGGCCACAAACTCTCAACTCCCAGTAGAATTGTAGTGGATAAAGGCCAGGAAATGATCCAGTAATATTAGATTTGCATTTAAGTATATTATGGAATTGTAACAGCATGGGAGACTACGAAGCAAATTTGGATCGGGCATTAGAAATGCTGCCCGATATTGAAACTTCTGATGAAAGGTTTATAATCCCTGAACCTAAAATATTTTCGGAAGGGAAAGCTACTGTACTGGAAAATTTCAGCCAGATAGTAGATGTCCTGAACAGGGAACCAGATCATGTGATGAAAGCTCTTACCAGGGAATTGGGTACTGCCGGAAAGATCGACGGGCAGCACGCAGTATTCCAGGGGAAGTTTACATCCGAAGCTATTGCTGAACAGATAGAATCCTATGTTAACGAGTATGTGAAATGTTCCGAATGTGGACGTCCTGATACTAAACTGATTAAAAGTGACCGTATTCTCATGCTCCAGTGTGATGCATGCGGGGCCCATCGTCCTGTGAGAAAGAGAAAGGCAAGCATTGAAGCCAAGAAGGACGCTCTCGAAGAAGGCGAAACTTATGAGTTTAAGATTGAGAGTATAGGGTCAAAAGGTGATGGTATTGCAAAGGTCGACAAGTATATCGTATACATCATCGGGGCCTCCAAGAAGGAAGTAGTGAAGGCCAAGGTCAAGCGTATATCAGGAACAGTGGTTTTTGCTGATCTCGTATAATACCTACTCTGGGCAGTAACAATTCTCTTTTCATCGGAATTGAGCCAGGAGCTGTCCTGCCTTCAGATGATATTTTATTGATCTGTACAATATGCTGAAGATATTTTTATATAACATATCTTATTCTAACAGTCCTTTTCCCGCATAGATAATATACGCTAAGACCGCATATCTTAGAAATTTTCCTATGAAGACCAGGATCGAGAACATGACAAATCTCAATTTCATGATACCCGCCATCATTGGCAGGGCATCCCCGACGATCGGCAGCCAGGTGAAAAGCAGCGACCATGAACCATATTTTGTGAACCACTTTTCAGCACGTTCCAATTGCGATTTTGAGACCCCGAAATATTTCTCAATTATGTGCATCCTGCCAGCGAATCCGATATAATAACTGGTGCAGGCACCGAGAAAGTTGCCAACTGATGCTACAAGAATAACATAATAGATATTGAAGTTCTTTGTTATCAGCAGGATGACAAATGCTTCAGAACCAAGAGGAAATATTGTAGAGGCAAGAAAGCTTGCAAGGAAGAGGCCGTGATAGCCGTATGGGAGAAGCATCGATTCCAGCATGTCCATAACAAATCAAACCTTCTCAAGCACACTTATCCTTCTTGTCAGACTCCGATGCACCCTTTGAGTATACACTTCACGCACAAAAAAACCAGAATCCTCTGCCCACTTCTCAATATTGCATTCTGAAACCAACACGGCATGTCCACCAAACCGCAGTACCCGGTACATTTCATTTAGAGAGTGCATCATCAATTCTTCAAGGGATTGCGCCTGAATAAGTGCTGAGCGTCCGTACGGTGGGTCAGTCAGTACACTATCAACACAATTATCTCTTATTGCCATATCTCCAGCATCTTGTAGAAAGACAGAATAATCAACACCGTAAAAATCAAGGTTCAGCTTTGCACCTTTAATGATCATTTTCTGTACATCGCACCCAACAACCACTGCACCAATGAGGCCCGCCTCTACTATCAATCCACCTGTGCCGCTATATGGGTCCAGAACAATATCATTTTGTCGTACTCGAGCAATATTTACCACAGCCCTCGCCAGCCTGGGCATTAAGACGCCAGGGTAAAAGAAAGGCTTGTTCTGGGGATTGCGGGTTTCAAATATACTTCTGTCAATGCACTCCAATACCTTTCCGAAGATACATTTACTATCTGAAATTATCGCTCGATATCTAATATCAGGCGCTTTTAGATCGGCTTTAAACCCTTTATCATAAAGAATTTTCCCAATTCCACGCTCGATCTCTTCAGATGAAACCTGACTTTTTCGTTTTATCTTCTTAGCTCTTATATTGTATGTTTTAGAACTTTGATCTGCAAACTCAATACCTTCAGCCATTTTCAGGATATCTTCAAACTCGGCACCTGAAATCCCAAGTACTTCAATAATATACCATATCATAGCAAGTCGATTGGCCAGCGTATTAATATGAGATAAATTAATTTCAGGTACTTCAATAACAAGAATCTGATCAAATTGAACGTATAAAGAAAATCCAATATTTTCGGCCTCTAACGCCCCGATAACCTCAGCAGTAGGGAGATCAGGATGTTCGCCGGACAGTTCAAAAGCTATTAAAGTCATTTTTTTCGATTGTTACGATCTCAGGATTGCATTTTCTTTCGGAGTTCATGGAATATTTTTGCATTTACTCCATACCAAATGTAATTTTCTTGTAGTCGTTTAGCAAAAATCATTTTAGAATATGCATCATCTTCCCATGGAATATCAAAATCATAATTCATATTCTTAAGCAAAAGCCCGAATGCTGGTGCAGGTTCCAAACCTTCCTTGAACTCTTCAGGCTTTAGCATTTTCTCCAGCCATTCAATATCTCTTACCTCATCTCCTATCATCTGAATTGCAGTAACGATTTTGCGTACCATATGCCATAAAAAACTATTTGCTTCAATATCCAGGGTAACAAAATCGCCATCTAATCTTATATCAATACGTTTAACTGTTCTTATTGTAGAATTATCCCCGTTCGAAGAGGCAAAATTGGAAAAATCATGTGTGCCCTTAAGAGATCTTGATGCTTTTCGTATCAAAGGGATATTAGTGCATCCACACATGATATATCTGTACTCCCGGCTCAAAGTGTGTCTTCTGGGGTTAAAGTCATCGGCAACTTCGGCCCTTGACCAAACCCATAAAGAAGGAGGCAGTGAATTATTTATCACTCTGGGTATGGCCAGTTTTGGAGTGTCGGTGTCAAAAGCTATTACCTGTCCCAGCGCATGAACACCTGTATCTGTTCGACCCGAAGCAAGGTATCGGGCACTTTTCGGATCTTTGATTATATTGAGTTCTTCAAGAACCTTGAAAAGTTCAGTCTCAACAGTATAGGCGTTTTTCTGTATCTGGAATCCATGGTAATCAGTACCGATATACGCTACCTTTAAAGCAATTCTCATAAGATCAATCGGTGTGATTTAGGCATAAGTCATATTAAAAGTAACTCAATAAATTCTTATTGTCGTTTCTTTCTAATGTGATAATAATCAACAATTATCACAGCAGCGATTATGAATACGCAACCAAACAAAAACCACAGGCCATTATCTAAAATAAGTCCTGTATCTGCGGATTTCTGGACAGTTTCCATTCCGATAGATTCAACAAAATGTGTTGGCAACGCTGTTGGCATGCTGGCAGCCTCTTCTGCAACTTCAGAAACTACTGCCCCAAGAGTATCATTTACCATCATCTTATTAGCAGTTTCATTTACAGCACCGACAACATCCCTCGCATAATATGAAACATTAGATACTATCTCGTTTGATGACATCCCTTCAAATTCTATAGGAGACATCATTGTATTATTTGATTTGAAATATGAACCGGTCAATAATTCAACAAGACCGGTTGCAAATACTGCAGCCAGGATAACTCCAAGATATTTTTTCAGGATTTCGACGATTGAACCATTATCCATTTTCTCAGGCACTACTACTATCAATTTACGAACAGGTGCATAGACCTTTACTTTCCTTCCTTTTTCGCTGTATTTAATTCGTTCGATCTTTGCAAGCCCTACTTCCACAAGATTCTCAATATTATATTTTACCGTTGTTAGTGGAACATTTAATTTTTTAGCAATATCAGACGCGCTCATTGAGTGCTCAGCCAGTAATTCAATTATTTCCCTGGCTGTGTCGTTGGTAATGACCTGGGTTATTTTTTTGGAGTCTTCACCTAATGGTAGAACAAGGAGTTTTTCACTGTTAGTTATGTCTTTGTTTATGTCTTCATTAACAGCATCCCTGTAATTTTTTTCCATGTTACAAAGTAAGTATCATTTATACAAATAGATACCGTTAACTGCAAATTGGTTCGCAGTTACTGACTTTTTGTATCTGGTCGTATCTTTGAAAATTGCCTGCTGAATTGACTTCGCCTGTTAATATTTTGATGTTCAGCAGCCCGTTTGATTATTCCATTCCAGAAAATATCTTCCATATTTAATCACCTCCATTAGGAAGGTTGATTGTAATAATCATTAACCAAAGCCAAGAGCGAGGTGAAAGTAATATCTGTACTGTCATAAACCTTTTATAACATAAACCAACTGTATAGTTGAGGTTTTTTATATGGAAGAATTTATAGCGAGGGATCGTTTTCTATATCACTGAATCGATACGTGGCAAACATGTAACTATTTTTGATACAACCTTGCGAGATGGTGAACAGACCCCTGGCGTATCTCTTACTTTTGAGCAGAAAAAGGATATTGCGAGACAACTTGACAAGCTGGGTGTAGACATCATTGAAGCCGGGTTCCCCATGTCATCAGATGGTGAGAAACAGAATGTATCCGAGATAGCAAAGATGGGACTATCACTGGAAGTGTGCGGCCTGTCAAGGGTAGTACTGTCTGATATTAACGCATGTCTTGATTGCGGAGTGGATATGGTACATACTTTTGTACCAACATCAGATATACAGCGAATTCACACCATCAAGAAGAGCAGGGAAGAAGTGCTTGATATGGCAGTAAAAGCTGTGGAATATATCAAAGACCATGGTGCAAAGTGCATGTTCAGTGCTATGGACGCTACACGTACAGATTTTGATTATCTTTTGGAGATCAACAAGGCAGTACAGGATGCGGGATGCGATGTAATCAATGTACCTGATACAGTAGGTGTTATCGTACCATCTGGTATGAAGAACCTGATAAGTGAGATCCGAAAAGTCATTACCATAGATATCGACGTGCACTGCCATAACGACTTCGGGCTTGCAGTAGCCAACAGTCTTGCTGCAGTTGAAGGCGGCGGCGACCAGGTGCAGGTAACTATAAACGGACTGGGAGAAAGAGCAGGTAATGCAGATCTGGCCGAGACTGTTATGAGCCTTCATAGTATCTATGGAGCAAAAACAAATATCAATACCGAGTACCTGTTTGAAACGTCAAGGATGGTCGAGAGATATACTGGAGTGAGGATCCCACCCATCATGCCTATTGTAGGTGAAAATGCCTTTGCACATGAAAGCGGTATCCATACCCATGGTGTTCTGACCAGGACCGATACTTTTGAGCCAGGTATCATGACACCGGAAATGGTAGGTCATAAACGAAGGATCGTATTAGGTAAACATGCGGGCAAGCATGCGGTTGGCCAATCCCTGAATGCTGCCGGTCTGGACCCTGACCCTGATCAATTGAATGAGATCATGTCAAGGATGAAAGAGCTGAGCAATAAGGGAAAGAAGGTAACAGATGCCGATCTGATAGCTATTGCTGAGGCCACTATGGGTAAAGTCAAAAAATCAGAGAGACCCATAGATCTTTTGGAGGTCTCGGTTATGACAGGTAATCTAATAACTTCCACTGCTTCTGTAAAAGCCAGGGTGAGAGGGATTGAAAAGATAGCAGCATCAACCGGAGTAGGGCCTGTAGATGCAGCCTTGAATGCGGTACAGAAGATCATTGACGGCCATAAGACCATTAAACTCAGGGATTTCAAGATCGAAGCAATTTCAGGTGGTTCGGATGCTTTAGCTGAAGTTATCATCGGGGTTGAGGACGATAAGGGTCACATCATGACAGCCAGAGCCGCCAATGAAGATATTGTCATGGCATCAGTGGAAGCCCTTGTAACTGCAATGAATCATGTACTAATGATGCAACACGATGACTGATCCTGCGACATATATTCTTGACCTGGACGGGGTGGTATTTCTCGGGAAAAATATAATTCCCGGAGCAGATAAGGGTATCGACCGTATAAGGGATGCAGGCAGACGTGTGATCTTTCTGACAAACAACTCCACTCTTTCAAGGGAAGCAGTGGCCATTAAATTGGAGAGTATGGGCATCGGGTGCATGGCCAGTGATGTGATAACTTCAGCTTATGCTGCTTCTGTTTATATCAAAGAACAATATGGTCCGAGTACCGTCTATTGCATCGGAGAGCCGGGTCTTCTCGAGGAACTGGAACAGGAAGGTCATACCATTGCAGAACAGAATGTTGACCAGGTTTTGGTGGGTCTTGATAAGTCATTCACATATCATAAATTGAAACTTGGTCTTGACAACCTTAGAGCAGGGGCTGGATTTATAGCCACCAATACCGATGCCCTGCTGCCTACAGAATTCGGTTTTTTGCCTGGCGCAGGCAGTATGGTGGCTGCTCTAAAGGCTGCTTCCGGTAAAGACCCCATTGTTATAGGAAAACCCAATAAACCCATAATGGATGTGTTGCTAAATGAATATAATCTGAAAAGTGAAGAGTGTGTGATGATAGGTGACAGGCTTGAAACAGACATATTGGCAGGGATCAATGCAGGTATGAAAACCGTGCTGGTATTGACAGGAGCTTCATGTATAGAGGACATTGAATTATCAGGGATACAACCTGATACTATCTTAGACAGTATCTTGGATCTAGGTCTTTAACGGCTCATGCGCTCTTTATAGTATTCTTCCTTTGGTACCATTTCAAGATTGCAGCATATCAATGGATCATTACCAGGAAACAGTATTTCGATCTCACTACCGCATATCTCGCAAAGATAAATCTCGCCCATTTCAGTCAATTGAATCGTCCCCTATTTTTTGTATAATTTACTAAATAATAGTATTCTATCGTGTTATTATTAATATCTTATTGAGTTTTTGAACCCATATTTTCCAATCAGTGGTACAAATATTACTCCACCTTTTGGCTTCTTAATAACACCATTGGTTCTGATAACCAGGTATAATTCCTGCAAATAACCCCCTACAGGTATGACCATCTTGCCTCCGGTTATCAATTGTTCAACAAGAATATCAGGCACCTCCGGCGCAGAACATGCTACAGATATCCTGTCAAATGGTGCCTGCCCCGGGAGACCCTGGCTGCCGTCTTCCACGATCATTGTAACATTATCACATCCCAATGATAATAGATTTTTTCTGGCAAATTCAGCCAGTTCAGGTATACGTTCAATTGAATACACATGGCCGTCAGGCCCAACTAATTCGGCAATGACTGCTGCGTGATAACCACATCCCCCACCCACTTCCAGGACCTTTTGTCCCAATTGAAGGTCCAGATGGTTACACATTATGGCAACCATATGGGGAGCAGATATTGTCTGACCGTGATCTATGGAAAGGGGATGATCCGAATAAGCATAGTTACGCCCCTTTTCATGCACGAACAGGTGTCTGGGCACCTTTTCTATAGCATCAAACACATGGTCAGATATTTCCGGATGCTGGGATATGAGACTTTTTATCAGTCTCCTCCTTTCGTCTTCAAAATCCAGGATGCAGTCCCCCGAGGTCTTATGATTGAACCACCTTGCCCGTGAGAGATCTTTCGATACGTTTTTTTCGGCTGGCTCAGAAATTCTACTCGTTCCAT
>DATKUV010000255.1:0-3426 GCA_035530415.1 Candidatus Nanoarchaeia archaeon
ACCTGAAACTGAGTGCGATGACATCAATTGTCCGTTCCATGGCACGCTGCCGGTCAGAGGACAGGTTTTTACTGGCTCTGTGGTCAGCAGCAAAATGAATCATACAGTGGTGGTCAAGCGTACATCCGAGAAATTGATCACTAAATTCGAGCGGTACGAGAAACGGCAGTCAAAAATGCACGCTCATAACCCGCCCTGTATTGAAGCTGTTGAAGGTGACATTGTAAAGATTGCAGAATGCAGACCACTTAGCAAGACCAAGACATTTGTAGTGATAGAGGTGGCGAAATGATAGGGATGAAAGCTAACATACCCCGCGCTTTGAATGCTGGAGCCAGGATGGATTGTGTAGACAATACTGGTGCCAGGCAGGTTGAGATCATATCTGTTAAGCGGTACAGGGGTGTCAAGAACAGGATGCCTAAAGCCGGAATTGGTGATATGTGCGTGGTAAGTGTTAAAAAAGGCACGCCAGAGATGAGAAAACAGGTATTGAAAGCAGTTGTGGTACGGCAGAAAAAAGAATTCAGGCGCCCGGATGGCCTGAGAGTTTCCTTTGAGGATAATGCCGTTGTGATCACTGATGATTCCGGTGTTCCTAAAGGTACTGAGATAAAAGGGCCAGTGGCAAGAGAGGCAGCAGAGCGTTTCAGTAAGATAGCTTCAGCAGCTTCAATTATTGTTTGAGGTGTGGCAATGAGAATTAAATCCAAACAACCAAGAAAACAGAGAAAAGCACGCTACAATGCATCTCTACATCAGCGCCAGAAACTGATGAGTGCACCACTTAGTCCTGAGCTGAAAACCAAATATAACAAGCGAAACCTTCCAGTAAAATTGGATGATACTGTAATGGTTATGCGTGGCGATCACACGGGAACAGAGGGTAAAGTCGAACTTGTGAACCTGAAACACGGTACCATAGTAGTCGAGGGAGTAAGTGTTCCAAAAGCAGATGGAACTGAAGTTCCCAGACCCATATACCCTTCTAATGTAATGATCACAAAATTAGAACTCAAAGACAAGATGAGAGAGAATACACTAACAAGAGGAGGCGACCAAAAATGAGCAGACATCAGAAAAGAGTAGCAGCTCCAAAAAGTTGGCCTATTTCCAAAAAGACTAATGTCTGGGTGACTAAATCCAACCCAGGTCCCCATTCCCATGATTCAGCTCTCCCACTGGGTGTGCTTATCAGGGACATATTGAAACTGACTGATAATCTAAGAGAGGCAAAGCGGGTTCTGAACGAGGGCAATGTGCTGGTTGACGGTATAATTAGAAAAGACCACAAGTTCCCTGTAGGAATATTTGACGTGGTACAGTTTCCAAAGCTCAAGGCAAGTTACCGGATACTCCTTGATCCCAGGGGTCGGCTGATGGTCAATGAACTGGATGTGGCAGATCCCAAGAAACCATGCAAGATCCTTAACAAATCAGTAATTAAAGGCGGCAAGGTCCAGCTTAACCTCTATGATGGTACTAATATCTTAGCCAGTAATGAATACAAGTCAAACGACATTGTTATTCTTGATATACCTGGCAAGACCATACATAAACATATCAAATATGAACCAGGGAATCTGGCTGTAATCACTGGCGGTACCCATTCCGGAGAACTGGCCAATATCAAAGAGATCAAAAAGGTACGCAGCAGCAGACACAATATGGTGGTGCTGACCAAAAAAGATGGTACCGATTTCGAGACCATTGAAGATTACGTGTTCGTGGTAGGCACAGATAAACCAGAGATTAACCTGGGAGGTGCTATCCATGAGTAAAGATAATGTTATGAGGACACCGAAGATCGATAAGATTACGGTCCATATTGGAGTAGGCGAGAGCGGTGAAAGACTCAATAATGCAGAAGATATCCTGCAGGCCATAACCCAACAGAAGAGTGTAAGAACAAAAGCTAAACGGACCCTGCAAGCCTTTGCCATTAAGAAAGGCGAACCTATCGGATGCAAAGTGACCCTGCGAGGTGAACTGGCAGAGAGTTTCTTACGCACCAGCCTAACAATTCAAGAGAACCAGTTGAAGGCTTCCCAATTTGATAGGACAGGAAATTTCAATTTCGGAATTGAGGAACATACCGATTTTCCGGGAATGAAATATGATCCCAATATAGGTATCTTTGGTATGGACGTGACAGTATCCCTGATCAGACCAGGTTACAGGATCAGCAGGCGGAAGATCATACAAAGCAAGATCCCAACCCGCCACAAATTGACCCCGGACAATGCGATGGCCTTTATTAAAGAATCATATGGTGCGGAGGTACTGGTATGAACGAAGTTACCACTGAAATCGAGACGAAATTCGGTCGAGGTGCCAATAAGTGTCGTAGATGCGGTCGCAAACAGGGACTGGTAAGGAAATATGGAATCTATCTATGTCGGCAATGTTTCAGAGAGATTGCACCGGACATGGGATTCTCAAAATATTCGTGAGGTATAGAAAATGGTATTATTAGATCCCCTGGCAGATGCACTCTCCACAATAAAGAATGCAGAGAGTACAGGTAAACCCGACTGTGTCATCCATCCCGCTTCAAAACTCATCAGCAATGTACTGAAGATCATGCAGGATTTGGGCTATATCGGGAACTTTGAGTTCATAGATGACGGAAAGTCTGGCATAATTAAAGTAGAATTAAAAGGTATGATCAACAAATGCGGTGTTATTAAACCCAGATCAGCAGTTGGCTACAAGGACTTTGAGAAATTTGAAAAGAGGTATCTTCCAGCCCGGAATTTCGGTGCACTGATACTTACTACACCCAATGGTGTTTCCTCCCATTATGATGCCAGAAGCATGAACACGGGCGGACAACTACTGGCTTACGTGTACTGAGGTGTGAAATATGGCAAAAGAATTGAAAAAGACCCTGGAAATTCCAGATGGTGTGAATGTGGTCCTGGACGGAAACAATGTTTCAGTGACCGGCCCCAATGGTGCCAATGTCAGAGAACTGTGGTATCCCGGGATTATCATAACCCAGGAGGGAACTCAGGTCATTGTTGATTCACCCAATCCACGAAAAAAACAGCAGGCTATGATGGGGACCCTGTCATCCCATATCAATAATATGATAAAAGGTGTGACAGAAGGGTATACTTATAAAATGAAAGTAGTATTCTCTCACTTCCCTATCCAGTTGAAAGTGGAGGGGGAATATCTGAATATCGGAAATTTCCTTGGTGAGAAAAAACCAAGAAAAGCCAGGATATTAGGTAACACAAAGGTAGTGGCCAAAGGAGACGAGGTAGTAGTATCTGGTATCAATAAAGAATATGTTGGCCAGACCGCTGCAAATATCCAGCAGGCAACCAAGATCAGACGATTCGATCCACGAGTGTTCCAGGACGGCATATACGTCGTGGAGAAGACGACAGCGTAGGTGATGATGATGAAAGAAGATAT
>DATKUV010000256.1:0-4187 GCA_035530415.1 Candidatus Nanoarchaeia archaeon
GAGGTGATACGAGGGCAAAAGAGATTATTCAAAAAGCTGCAAAATATTTTGCCAGGGGTCTGGCTTCTATCAATGCAATTCTGGATACAAAGGTTTTTGTGTTAGGCGGCAGCGTATTTATGAATAATATTGATATTTTAATGCCTCTGATTGAAAACGAGTTTTATAGATCATTCCCCGCTTTATCAAATGGTGTGGAGATAAGGCGATCTGCACTGGATACGTATTTGGGGGATCTGGCTGCGTTAAGTTTGGTCATGCCCGATGATTGGATAAAAGTATGGCAGGACAAAAAACCATGGGAACATGCTCCTAAAAAAATCGTATTGGAAAAATGGTGAAAAATATATTTTTAATCAATTTTTCAATATAACTTGTACAGTTCAAATATCCAGTTATTCCAATGAATATATCAGATGCAGATGCGACAAAAAATCTGTGTAAATCCGTGTTTATGTAATTATCGATTTTGATAAAATCCCTATCGAAATAACTAGTTTTTGAGATAGTGCCCATACACAGTACAATCAATAACGTGAACCTCTAAAATAACCGACGAAAAAGTTGTAAATTGGATCTATAGGTAAAAAACACATGATCTAATATTGCAAAAGAAGTCCCATTTCAGAAATATCAAAAACCGCTATCATGAAAAATCATTTGAAATTTGCAGACACCTGCGGAAAGTGAGGTTCATCTTATCAAATTCGTTATGCTAAGGCAAATGCTTCATATAACCGTAAATTATATGCAGTTTTTATGAATCAGAAAAAGAATTATTTATTGACTAATTTTTCAAGGATTGCTTCGAGGCGGGTATTATGCTCTTTCTGTTCTCCAATAAAAGAACCTAACATATCTTTGATATCTGGAAGATTTTTTAGGAATTCGTTTCCTTTATCGAGCTTTCTTACGATATCGATCTCATCATCTGAAGATACTCTTGAGAACTCATCTGGCAGATCAATATTAAAAGGTAATAATATTTCTTTGATACCTTCTATTTCAGCACCACTCTCCCCCCCTCGTACTCTTATTGTCTGCATAAAATTATCAATTACGCTATCCTCACCACAACAGAGGATTTTAACACTACCATCATTTGCATTAAAAACCAGGCCGGGCATACCAAATGACCTTCCAATATGTTCTACAACAGACCTGAAACCAATGTCTTGTACTTTACCAGTAACGATTATGCTATGACATTTCTGCATTGGTCTATCCATATAGACCATAGTAGATAAATATTATCTCATTTATTTAGAGACTTTTTAAACTCTTGAATAATAATAGCCTATCGCAGCATAACGATTTGCCTGATGAACATGTTACGAAATATTCGATTTCATCACTTTTCCGACAGTCTCTATATGTGTATGGCTAAGGGCAATTAATGCATCAATAAATCAATCGCAAAAGAAGTAGAGGAAGCAAAAGTCATACAAGACATTCCAGAAACCGAACACAATGGAGAAATGTTTTCTGTTGTTCACAGTAATCCCTCCAACACACTGTTCTGTGTGTGGAAGTAAAATAAGACCAAATGAGAATTACGACCGATTCATAATTTCAAGCTATGGTATCATAGTTTGCCCAACGACCTACTGGATATGTTCACTTGTCGATACACTACAAAAACATCATGGAGATGGTTTCAGAGGGAATTATGTCGAAAGCATCGGAAAAAGTGATTGAGTACATCAAAGACATTTATTCCAATAACAAAAAATTACTTGAAGCTGGCTTTACACCCAAAACAAATAATGTTATGGAGCAGCTATTCTCGATGATAATTGATTTTGTTAATCAGGCACGATCATTTAAAACAAACGACAGGCTAGCTAATTTTTGCTATAATCTGTTTGCATTCATGAATAAAAGATTGTTTAATACGGGTAAATGGAAAAGTTATTCACCATTAGAGAGAGCGCAAACAAATTATGGATAATTGTATAGATATTATATAGAGTGGTGGATGGATAGTGATAACTATCACAATATTATCGATTTATGTCGAGTTTTAGAGTGCTTTGGATCTAAAATTTAACTGTTGGGGATCACGTGTTAAAAATTCAGGCAATTTGCACGTGATTTGCTCACAATTTGTGACGCACCAGAAAAAAATAAAAAGTCTCGAAAAATAACTGGAAAATGGGGTGGTATCAACATAACGTTAGAATATATTTATCTGGTCAAAGCCCAAAAACTATTATTATGCTCACCTTTATCGGGATCGGATTATTCGATGAAAAAGACATCTCTGTCAAAGGACTGGAAGTTATCAGGCAGGCTGATGATGTGTACGCAGAATTTTATACTTCAGTACTTACAGGCACCACAGTTACGAAGCTGGAATCTTTTTATGGATGCAAGATCAACATATTAACCAGGGAAGATGTGGAGCAGCAGCCTGAATGGTTGCAAAGGGCAAAAACAAAGAATGTGGCATTCCTCACAGGGGGCGATGCTATGGTCAGTACCACACACGTAGACCTGCGCATGCGGGCCCATGACCTTGGTATTGAGACCAGGATCATCCATGGTTCATCCATAATGAGCGCTGTCCCGGGTCTTACCGGACTGCAGAATTACAGGTTTGGCAAATCTGCAACCATTCCGCACCCTTATTCCCATAAGCAAAAGGTGATAATTTCTCATACTCCATACGACACTATTAAGAGCAATTTTGGAGCAAAACTGCATACCCTGATCTTCCTGGACATTGATCCTGAAAAAGGATATATGACCATAAACCGGGGGTGTGAACTGTTAATGAAAATGGATGAACAGGAAAGAGAACTGGATCTGGCAGACAAGCTGGCAGTAGGAATTGCCAGGGCAGGTTCTCCAAAACCTGTTGTCAAAGCGTTACCCATAAGTGAACTCATGGAATATGATTTCGGAGAACCCCTTCATATAATGGTCGTGCCGGCTGACCTTCATTTCATGGAAGCAGAAGCCCTGGTCAAACTGGCAAGGGCACCTAAGAGTATTCTGGAATGTGTGAAATAGGAAATTTTGATGTGGATGGGTATGTTAAGATTATAGTTAGCGGTATTGATAACTCTCAAGCTTTAGACTTCTGATTCCTCCTGGAGCAACCTACTTCTACCGCAACCCAATAACACCGGGCGACGGGAGATTGAAGGAATGAACGGGGACTTGTATATTTCATCATAACATAAAAAATATATTTTGACTTATAGCCGCCGAACGCATCGCAGAACACCCACACATCATATGTAGCAATGTTTTGGCTAGGGCGGGCGTAAAGCTTCCTAATAACAGTTAGAGGGAGGAGGTGGCTGGAACACGTATTTCATATAAAGTCTTGAGTGTATTTGAAATCATCAAAACCGATCTGGATAAGGTTGAAGCCATAACCAGATACCTGCCTGTTAGACGACGTGTGATACTATCTTTAATCAAAATTGAGGCATAACATAGATTATCATGCTAACGCTACCCTCCAGCGGTAGTGCCGTATGCTGGAAGGGCTGGTTCGATCTGCTATTTCCTCATCGTCTTTTCGAGTTCCGATCTTCGAGCCTGAAGCTCATCCAGTCTCTTTTTCAGGTCAGCTATTTCTTTTTTGATTTTGCGTAGCTCTGTCCTGTTCTTGCTGCTTGACAAGTGGTCTGCGCCAAGCTCCTCAACAATATATTGCTCAAGCTGACTTCTCAATATCCTGAGATAAGGATTACCCCATATCGCGCCTTCACGGTATTCCAGTTTGCCGGCTCTGATGCCCTTCACAATGAAGTCCCGACTCACTCCATATTCCTTTTGGGCCGTTACGTCGCTGAGGGTTGCCCCTTTGCGATTCCATTCTCCGTATTCTGCCATATCTCTACCTTCTGACTGAACTCGTGATTGAACTGCAAAAATGCCTTTCTTTTTTTCCTACGTCGTCTAACGTTTCCAGCATATACGACGTTGCGACCGAAGGGAGCAATGTCTCGAAGGACAACGGCGTTAGCCCGAAGCGTGTATGCTGTGTTATCTGACGTTCGCCAAGCATCATGTTCCTATCCTGTATATCCACACATTCCAACCCGTGGAGAATTAACCACTGGCAAGAACATATCTTCGCTACACTCATGTTTACGACCACACTTATCACAAAGCCATCCCTTGCCCTCATAGATACATTGTGTGCAAACTTGAGTGGCGATTTTCCCACA
>DATKUV010000257.1:0-2672 GCA_035530415.1 Candidatus Nanoarchaeia archaeon
CAGAGAGTGGCGGAGTAGCTCTCTGCGTTTTTTTCTCTGGTGCATATGTTTTTTCGGAGGATGGTATTTCTTCTTAGGTGACTGATCTTATTCTCATAACCATTTCTTGGCTTACAGATATATTAGCCGCCATCTGCAATTCCGGTTATTGGAACTTATTGGTAATAAATATTTCTATTTTAGTAACACTAAGTAAGAAATATCCCCTAAAGATCAGATGGGGGAATTGGAAACCAGGGAGTTCATAATTGAAAAGAGTTTATGCAGCTCCATACTGCAACAAAGTTACCACTGCTTAATGAAAATTATCAATGGTTTATGATTGTATTGCCAAATTGGAGGATCATGCTCAACATCATCATCATTCACATATTATCCTTTATTTCAACGAAATAAAGGATGTTAAATGAGATTATGGAAAAATATATATGTATACAGGTTATCAGATAAATTTGTATGAATGTAATATGAAATGTTACGATTTCAAATTAATGTAATATCAAATTATATGATTAATGAAATAGAGGTTGATTAAATTGAAACTACCGGATGACAAACAGGAAATAATACAATCACATCTCATTTCATCTATAGATAATATTCAAGGATGTAAATTTTTAAGAAATAAACATTTTATGAAAAAAATTAATCTATTGCTACTTATTTTATTCATCTTTACAACTCAGGCACAGGCAGCTCAGACCGTAGTATCAATTAATGATGTCAGTGTGGAACCCGGGAAAGATGCCAGTGTTTCCATTGTGCTCAATAATATCACCAATTACGGGACCGGTACAATCAAGGTCACTTATAATGCGGCCCTTGCAGAGATTATCGGTGTTGAAGGAAATGCAGATTCATCAGTCCTGGCATGGAATGACGACAACAATGCCGGCCGTGTCACCATATCTGCCTGGAACCTTAACGAAAAAAGTGGTAATGTGAAATTTGCAGATATCAAATTCCATGCAATTGGCGGCAGCGGCAGTTCGACACCTCTGACTCTTGACTTTACGACTCTGCAGGATACTTCAGATAATGAAATACCGACAACCCTGGATCATGGTTCTTTGAGCATAACTGATTCGTCTGAATCAGTTAATGGATATCTTGGCGACAAACCGCTGACGATTTATTCCCATGAAACAATTACCGGTAATCTGACCTATTCTATAGGCAGTAGCTATTACAGCAATAAGTTGTACCCAGGCAGCTCTTATCAAGTTAAACACACCATCTCAATTCCTACGGGAGCCACTGTCAAGTTCGTTCGGCTGTATGCATACTGGACATGGAGTGTAATAGATACAACGGACGGGTATCCCGACCTGAAGCTCACTTTTGATGATGTTGTACTCTCACCCACAGCAACATATGATGATAGAAAAGGATTTGGTGATTACGATTTTCCCAGCGGGACATGGGCTTATAATGTTACAAACTATGTTTTCGGGTCTGGCGACTATACTACTGTAATAGAGAATATGGGACCTGACAACAGCTACTTTGTAATGGACGGAGTGGGCCTGCTGGTTGTATATACCGAACCGAACGGAGATGAGATCGAGTACTGGATAGCTGAGGGCTGTGATTTAATATCGTCCCAGCTTGCATCAGGACTCACTTATGAAGAGGCCACCACACAAGCCGTATTTTCTGGAATTATCAATTCCACAAATATCAATAAAGCTACACTTACTACAGTGGTCCAGTCAGGAAACGACATTGACAATATGCTAATATTTAACCTGGAGAACTGGACCGGAATCTATAACGGTACACCTTATGCCGATCTGGATGTGGATGAAAGGAGCGTACTGAATTACCTTGTCGATAACAATAATACTGCCAGAATCAGAGCTGTAGACGATTATATGGTGCCCAGCAACGCTTTTTTAGTGCTCTGGCATACATCAACGCCCACATCAACACCCGGAGATGGAATCGCGGTATCCATGATATCTGACATCAAACCGGAAATATCCATAGAGGTCACGCCTTCCTATCTGAATTTCGGTTCGCTCGGACCTGGAGAGATCAGCTCAACTCATCAAATACTCATCAAGAATAATGGCTTCACTAATCTCAGTGTGACAGCAGAGGTTACAGACTCTGCCCAGGACCTGTATGTCAGAGGATTCCAGATCAATAATGCGACGTGGACAGGTTATCAGAACCAACTGACTTCAAACGGTACTGTAGATGCTGATCTGCGGCTTAAAGTTCCTGCTGATTATTCAGATGAAGGAGAAAAGAAAGGAGTACTGATGTTCTGGGTCCGGCAGTTATAGTGAATATTAATAATAACTGGATAAATATACAAAGGAGGAATAAATATGAAGAAAATAATGCAAATAGTTTTTCTGAGCGCAATAATAATGTGCATGCTGGCGATGCCAGCAATGGCAAACTACAATTTTGATGGATGGCCTGTGGAAACCAGAGTGAATGGCACCGTCAACGGCGGTGTGTTCCATGACAGCATTGGCTGGACCGAGTCAACGACACAAACACTGGAAACTGATGTGCCTAATGGAACAGTCAAGTATGCTTATCTGTACACTGGTGTCTGGGGTAATGGTGTATCCAATAACGGTTGGGTGAATGTTTCATTCAATGGAGATAGTACCAGCAACAAACTTGGTCCAATACATTTAGAGGGTGAAAGCGAT
>DATKUV010000258.1:0-5055 GCA_035530415.1 Candidatus Nanoarchaeia archaeon
GCTTCCCTGGGTCCTGCGTATCGCATCTCGGTCTGGAATATGGACATTGTGGCCCTATCATGCGGGAAATAGTTATCAAGCAAGGCATTGTATGAGTCCAGGATCACGTCATCCCTGAAATCCCCGCTCTTTTTCTTTCCGATCACAGGATTGATGAACAGCCCGTCAGTAAAAGTGAGGGCACTTTTTTGCACATATTCATGACCCAGATGGGGAACATTACGGGTCTGGAACCCAACGACTGTTTTCCATCCCTTTTCCCTGAACAGGGCTCTTGTTTGTTCAGGTTTTAATGCATATTTCTTATACTGGGTATCTATCTCGTTTAGAAGATCAATGTTACCCCCCACCAGCAGATCATTCATGTTATTGGTCAATGCAACTCCCGGGTGTTTCGGATCATCAGTACCGAACACATTGACAGAATGGGTTTTCTTGTCAAATTCGAATATCTCTTCCACATGCAATATGGCAACCGGGGTCCCCTCATAATCCAGTACTACTTCGTCACCAATCGTTATAATTTCAGCATCTTCATTTGATATATCCTGGATAATAGGAATGGTCCAGGGTAAACCGTTGGTCAGTCTTTTATTCTGAAGTACATTATTATAATCTTCCTGCGCCAGGAAACCTTCCAGGGGACTGAAAAGTCCGCTGGCAATATTCTCGATCTCTTTGGCCCTGTCCAGACTGATGCTGATCTTTGTCATGCCAGGGACCTGTTCCAGGTACTTTTCCCTGGTCTTATGGTCAAGAACCCTGCTAATTAATTTTCCACCGTGTGGTTTAATCTGTTCAATACTCATGTCCTTTCTCCTGAATTAGTGTTCTCAATTATGAGCTAAGTATAAGTTATTATTATTATTATATAGGCAAAAAAAGGTTGTTTCAAAAAAAATATGTGAATTAATAAATATTTCTACGAACTTATATATGAAACAACAACAAAAATTAATTGTTAGGGTAATTGGAGTTAATTATGGACAGGAAAATCGAACTGCCGGAAATTACATCCATGCTACATAGCTGTTTTTTTGGCCTCGAAAATGCACATAGCAAATTAATTGGAAGCGGCCACAGGGCCATAATATCTGAAATTGCTAAAATGCTGCCTGGTATCCGGAAGCAAAGGGTGAACTTAAATTTGATGACAATTCTCCCCTTGATAAGGACCTGCAGCTGCTTCAGGACTATTTAAATAATAAAGAGTACTTTGATAAAGTCATAATTGAAAAAATTGATGATAATAAATATCTATTTCAGATCGACGGCTGTTTTTTTAGCAAAAACCGGAGTTCACAAAATCTTAAAACCCGACCATAACACCTGCCAGTTTGCATTTATTATGGATTCATATATAATAAAACTGGAAAATCAATAAGGCTTTTCTCATCTGAATTTTCAGATGAAGGATCAAAGACAGTAGTTGAGATAGTATAGAAAAATGGTATGTGGAAATTATTCCACATTACCTGCATGCAATCCGCATTCTTTTTTAGTTGCTTCTTCCCACCACCAGCGACCTTCTCTTTCATGCTGGCCGGGATTCACAGTTTTTGTACAGGGTTCGCATCCGATACTGATAAATCCCAGTTCATGCAGTTCATTATAGGGGACATCATTATCCCTGATATAGTCCCAGACCTGCTGCGATGTCCAGTTGGCCAGTGGGTTGAATTTGACCAGCGAATGTTCCGTGTTTCCGAAAAAAACGTCCTGCTGGATAACCGGTACGTTTGTCCGGGTATTGGGACTCTGGTCTTTGCGCTGTCCTGTGATCCAGGCATCCAGTTGCGACAGTGCCCTCTTGAGTGGGTCCACTTTGCGCACCTGGCAGCATTCCTTATGGCCGTCCTCGTAGAAAGAGAACAATCCTTTTTCTTTAACAAGTTTTTCTGTATCATCTCTGTTAGCAAAGAATATCTCTACAGGGATGTCATAGAATTTCCGAACCTCTTCAATGAATTCATATGTCTCTGGATGGAGTCGACCAGTATCCAGGCTGAATACTCTTACATCATCCCTAATATTTTTCGCCATATCAACCAGTACTACGTCCTCAGCACCGCTGAACGAGACCGCAATATTTGGTCCGTAATTATCCAGGGCATATTTCAATATCTCCTGGGGTGTGGAATTCTCCATTTCTTTTGCAAGTTGTTCTATATCAGTCATTTATTCACCTTTTTGTATAAGCATCTTAACAAATCCATTAAATCGTTCTAATCTAATGATACGATGGCCTTCTTCTTTTGTACTGCGCGATACGTTTCGCACCGGTTCTCCTTCATCCAGTACTACTTCCAGGATCTCTCCAGTAGCCATTTCCTTTAACGTGAACTTAGTCCTGGCCATGTTCATTGGGCAGACCTCACCGCAGGTATCGATGGATTTTGTAATATCAAGTGTTTCTCTATTTTCTTTCATAATACTGCTTTTTTGAATGTTTCCATACCTACTCGATTTACTGTATCGCCAACACGTTCGCCTTTTAGGGCCATTTTATTATAGAATTGAATCGTCTTATCCAATATCTCGAACAGCTCAGTTTCACTTACCAGCTCCGCAAAATTGACACCAAATTGGGGGAATCTTCCTACCTTACCGCCAATTAATAGTGTAAATCCTGTCTTGTCGATAACCCATGCATCAGTTGGGCAGGATGATATACAGTCACCACAAAAGTCGCACTTTTCTCTATCAAAGGTCACAACCCCGTCTTCCACTACAATAGCATCCTTGCGGCAGATCTCCTGGCACAGGCTGCATCCTATACACAGATAATCCAGCCATTTCGGGTCCACGCCTCCAATGATACCAAAATCATTTTCCTGGGGTTTTGCACAGGAGGCAGGGCATCCGGTAACGCTGATCTTGAATTTATGGGGGACTCCCATTGCGAAGTATTTTTCGTCAATTTTCCGGGCAATATCCTGTGGATCTACGAGCCCCCTGGGACATACGGTATCGCCCTGGCAGGCCATTACCCCTCTTATCCTGGGACCGCATGTACCTTTATGAAGGCGTACTTTTTCGAGGTTTTTTCTAATACTTTGAACATTATCCAGATGAACAAAAGGAACCTCAATTCCCTGTCTGGTAGTCAGATGTATATGGCCGTCCCCGTATTCTTCGGCTGCATCCGCCAGGGCCCTGAGCTGGCTAGCTTCCACTCGTCCACCTACGATACGCAGGCGAAAAGCAAACATGTCTTTCTGGCGCTGGCGCATGAATCCGCCGGTTTTCAGGGAATCGTAATCGATTTGTTTTTCAGACATTATTCTTATATTTCACGTATTGTGATTAAATATATTTGCTTGATGTGGCAAATGTTGCTTCATTTTTTTAATCGGTAATATTAGCCGTATTCTCCACTGCTTTATATAAACTGTATTATTAATGGACTGATATTAAGTAAACACCGATCAATAATTTATGAATAACAAAATAATAAAATAATAAAAAGTAGTCAAAATGTCATTAACAATACTAACAGCAATTGCATTTGCAGTAGCTATATTTATGGGGATCAATATCGGTGGGAACAATGCCGCTGCTTCCATGGGTGCTGCATACGGTGCAAAGGCCAGGACAAAGAACCAGGCTGTAATATTAATTGCTGTCTTTGCATTTTTAGGTGCCATCTTAAGTGGCGGGGAGGTAATCAAGACACTGGGTCATGGAATTGTACCAGGAGATTCCATTACAGTTACTGCAGCAATAATCGCAATTGCTGCTGCTGGTATTAGCATGTTTTTTGCGAATATGATAAAAGTCCCCATTTCCACCAGCCAGGCAGCTGTAGGAGCTGTTGCCGGCATTGGTTTCTACGTGGGAATTTTGAATACAGAGGTGCTGTTAAAGATCATATCCTGGTGGGTAGTTACTCCCATCGTAGCGTTCGTTCTTGCCTATATCATGGGAAAATATCTTCATCCAATTATACTTTTATGGCTTGTAGATCATGAATCTGAAGAGCAGATCAGGAAGATCATAAGTATTCTGCTGACTATATCTGGTTGCTATGTTGCATATTCGGCAGGTGCCAATAATGCCGCAAATGCAGTTGGGCCCCTGGTAGGCGCAGGAGTAATGTCTGCTGGTACAGGTGCTGTCCTGGGGGGACTGGCCATAGGTTTGGGTGCCATATTGCTTGGATCAAGGGTACTTGAGACGGTGGGTAATGGTATTACAGAACTCTGTGTAGTAAGAGCAGTGTTTGTAGAATTTGTTGCAGCCCTAATCGTGCATAGTGCTTCTATTATGGGAATACCTGTTTCCCTGGGTGAGATCGTTACTGCTTCAATAATAGGTATCGGGTGTGCAAACCAGGGATTGATAGCAACAAAGAACGAGACGGTCAAGCGTATTCTTACTATGTGGTTCGCATCGCCGGTTATAGCAGGTACTATGACATTTCTGGCATTGATGGCTTTAAGAGTGTGAAAAACAAGGTCACAGGTTCTTTAATTTATCTTCACTGGCCTGGTACAAAAACCACCTGTGCGCAATCTTGTTGTTGACATTGCCGAATTCCTGAACATGGATGATGTGAGGTTCACTGCCGGGTGCAGGCATGCCAAATGGGCTGCAATGCACATGGTATGCGAGCCCGGGGATTCTGTCGTGGTAGACTCGCTGGCCCACTATACTTCGTATTTGGCTGCCGAAGCCAATCGGTTAAAGGTATTTGAAGTACCCCATAAAGGCTACCCTGATTTTACCATCGATCCCGAGCTCTATGCCACCAAATTCGAAGAAGTGGAGCGCAAGACCGGGTCGCTACCGTCCATGGCAGTATTGACCCATGTGGACTATCGCTACGGTAATCTGGCTGATGCTGCGGTGGTGGGCAAAATATGTAAGGAATACGGTGTTCCATTTTTGCTGAATACGGCCTATTCCTCAGGTATCATGCCAGTGGACGGTAAGCGATTGGGCGTGGATTTCCTATGCGCTTCAGGACACAAGAGCTGGGCTGCTTCGGCACCCATCAGATTGCTGGCCACCTCATATGAATGGAGTCAGCAGGTGTTTGACAAATCCACTATC
>DATKUV010000259.1:0-18860 GCA_035530415.1 Candidatus Nanoarchaeia archaeon
CATCGCTCCTGCCCTTATTGCAATTTCCATCATGTACTCTTCCTTTTTCGAATGCACCTTCTCGTCCTATGTCAGGATGTACTATCAGAAGACCTTTGATGCTATTATAGCGACACCATTGAGCATAGAGGAAGTGATAACAGGGGAGTTATTGTGGGGTGCTTCCAGAAGTCTTATAAATGCTACCATAATGCTGCCAGTGTTATGGGTCTTCGGACTTATCGAATTGCCAGAATCTTTACTTATAATCCCGTTCGCCTTTTTGGCAGGCCTTTTATTCGCCAGCATTGCCATGTGCTTTACTGCCATCTCACCCAACATAATGGCCCTGAACTATCCTACATTCCTGTTTATTACCCCAATGTTCCTGTTCAGCGGTACCTTCTTTCCACTTTTGCTTCTGCCCGTGCCTTTGCAGTATTTTGCCATGGCTGTACTGCCGCTGACCCACGTAGTCACTATTGTGCGCTCACTAACGCTTGGAACCGTGGAGGGGATTTTACTGTTCAATCTCATATGGATCATTGTCGCAACTGCGATTTTCTTTCTACTATCAGTGAACCTGATGAAAAGAAGATTGATCACCTAATCGTATAAGAGGATGGATAATACCTACAATCATCTTTTGCACATACCTTGTTCCGATGACTGTGTTCACACCTCAGCCGCGCTGCAGGTATATGCCCGAATTCCACACCAAGGACCTCCCTGTAATACTCGGTAGCCACTTCCAGCACAGTCATGGTACTGCGCTCCACATCAGAAAGGGGCGTGGCTTTCAGTATCACGGAAGTGGCAATGCCGGTGGAAATAGCTGCGGCATCGGTACCGAATAACCCGCAATAACCGGCTGGTACCTGGCTGCCACGGCGCACGGCCTCTTTGATATCGTCTTCGGTGCCCTAACCTGTGATATTTATATAAGCAGCCACCAGTACGGCCGCAATCATACCGTGATGTTCTGAACCGTGCATGGGTATGCCGGGATGGCGCATGATGGATAGAGCTATTTCCAGGGCACCGGCGCTGTGACATGGGTCGCATACATAGTGGCCATGAGGGCATACAAAGTATCCTTCTTCGGTAGAGGTGCAGTAGACACAAGTGCTGCTGGTGGGGCGGTCAAGGTATTCCAGTTCAGAGCCGCAGACCATGCAGTTCTCTGTGTGCTTTTGGGTGGATATCTACATTTTTTTTTTGATTTTCCAATTTAATTGACAACACAAGGAACTTATTAAATAACATCCTAAGTGTTTTTCATGTCGAGCTGGATGTTGTGGGACCGGATTGACATATCGTCCATCAAGCAAGGTATGAAAGCTGCCACCCCCGCAGTCATGGGTTATATTCCTATTGCCATTGCCTTCGGGATCCTGGCGTCCCAGGTAGGATTCGGGGTTGTAGAAGCTGCCGCAATGTCTGTCTTTGTCTTTGCAGGTTCGGCCCAGTTCATTGCAGTGGGTATGATAGGGGCAGGGAATTCCGTGGGAGCTATTGTGGTCACCACATTCCTTGTCAATTTGCGCCACCTGCTAATGAGTGCGGCACTTAGCCCCCATCTGCTGGGGCTGTCCAAAAAGGAACTGGCTTGGTTCGGCTTCCAGATGACGGACGAGACCTTTGCACTGCATAACGCCAGGTTCAGGAAGGGTGTGCCTGCAGTACTGGAATCCTTTTCCCTCAACACTACGGCACAGGCGAGCTGGGTGTTGGGTACAATTGTGGGGGTGCTGGCAGGTGGTGTTGTCAGTGACATGAATGGGCTGGGTATGGATTATGCACTCCCTGCCATGTTCATTGCCCTGGTGTTCATGCAGGTGCACAACAACACATATTTTATAGTGGGTATTATCGGCGGGATTTCGGCCATGATTTTACAGGTTGCAGGGATGGGGACCCTGAGTATTATTGCGGCCACGGTACTGGCGGCAAGCATGGGGGTGGTCCTGGAACAATGGAAAGCCAGATAGTACTGTTGATATTTTTGATGATGGTTGTGACCTATGTACCAAGGGCGGCACCCCTGCTGTTTTTGACTAGGTTCAATCTTCCGAAGGGGGTAATCCTGTGGTTGAAATATATCCCTGTGGCAGTGCTGTCTGCGTTGCTATATCCTTCCATTCTCTTACCTGGAGGTGAGTTTGATGTGTCTTTGGGTAATGAGTTCCTTGTGGCGGCACTGCCTACCCTGGTGGTGATGTGGTATACAAAAAGCCTGTTCTGGGCTGTGATGGTGGGAGTACTGGCAGTGTCTTTGCTGAGGGGGATGTAGTTGTATATCCGGGAAGTAGAAGTGCTGTCTCTTCTCCCATTACGCAAGCATCCACTTCCAAAGCGGAACAAACCTTTTCGAAATATTGGGGCTGCAAAAAATGTCTGAATCTGAAAAATAAGAATCGACTTTTTAACAGACGTTAAAAACAAACATTTACTAATATAGACATCATAATTCACAAATCAAAACCTTTTGCGTATCAGGTGAAATAATGAGTCCTAGTGAGGAAATTCTAAAAAAAATCCAGGAGACAGATGTAAGGTTCTTACGATTACAGTTCGTGGATATTCAGGGTATAGTCAAGAATGTAGCCATACCAAATTCCCAGATAGAAAAAGCCCTCAATCAAGGTATATCCTTTGACGGGTCATCTATTGAAGGATTTGTCAGAATTGAAGAATCCGATATGGTACTAAAACCAAATATCAACACTTTCCAGTTACTTCCATGGCGTGAGAATGGCAGTGTTGCCAGGATGATCTGTGATGTCTATAAACCGGATGGAAAACCTTTCGAAGGTGACCCCAGGTATGTGTTAAAGCGCGCCGTAGCAGAAGCTGCATCCATGGGATTTGAAATGAATACCGGGCCCGAACTGGAATTCTTCCTGTTCCAGAAAAAGGACGGTCGCCCCACTACCATTCCCCATGACTCAGCCGGGTATTTTGACTTCGGACCAGTAGACCTTGCTGAGGATATTCGCAGGGAAATCGTGATTGCTTTGGAAGGAATGGATTTTGAGATCGAAGCCTCCCACCACGAAGTAGCATCAGGCCAGCATGAAATCGATTTCAAATACGGTGATGTGCTAAAGACTGCCGATAATGTGGTCACATTCAAATATGTTACCAGGACAATTGCAAATAATATGGGACTGCATGCAACCTTTATGCCCAAACCATTGTTTGGTGAAAATGGAAGCGGTATGCATACCAACATCTCACTTTTCAAAGATGGTGTAAATGCTTTTTATGACCCTGACAATGAATACGGGATCAGCGACACATTGAAATATTTCATTGGTGGAGTACTTAAACATATCAAAGGCATCACTGCTATTTCCAATCCCACAATCAATTCGTATAAGAGACTGGTTCCAGGTTATGAAGCTCCTGTATATATCTCATGGTCGGGTGCCAACAGGACATCACTTATCAGAATACCAGCTGCCCGTGGATCAAGTACAAGAATTGAGCTGCGCAGTCCCGACCCTGCATGCAACCCATATTTGACTTTTGCAGTATTGTTGATGGCAGGACTTGACGGTGTCAAAAATAAGATCGACCCTGGAGACCCGGTAACTGAAAATATCTTTGAAATGACAGCTGAAGGCCGCCTTGAGAGAGGCATTGATTATCTTCCAATCAATCTGAGGGATGCGCTGGATGAACTGGAAAAGGATGAGTTCATTAAAGACACCCTGGGATCACACGTATTCAAAGACTTCATGAGGATGGGCAGGGCCGAATGGGATGCTTATAGGATACAGGTACACGACTGGGAGATCCAGCGCTATATTAACATCATGTAAGATAGGTGAATTTACTTGATATCTTCAAACACTGACCCACAGGTACAAAGAAAATTAATGGAGATCCTAAGGATCATTAATGAAAGCGATGGTGCCATAGGTGCACGTATCATTGCCGATAAGATGAGAGAACGAGGATATCAGATCGGAGAAAGAGGGGTCCGATACCACCTCAGGATACTGGATGAGCGGGGACTTACTTCAAGGGAAGGCTATTCGGGCCGTGTTCTTAAAGAATTGGGTCTTAAGGAGCTGGAAGACGGTCTGATCGGACACAGGGTTGGATTTATCACTACTAATATCGATGAACTGGTCTATAAAACCGACATTGATATAGAGACTGGCGAAGGTAATGTAATTGTTAACACTGCGTTGTTAGATAAGGACTTTTTTGAGCAAGCTATCGAGATTATTGCGTCGTTGAGTCACAGTCCGTACTCCATAAGTCCTTATGTTAAGATAATGGAAGAAGACAACTATGAATTCAGGGTGCCTGATGGCATGATTGGAATCGCAACTGTTTGCAGCATTACTATTGACGGGATACTGGCTAAAAAAGGGATTCCTGTAAATACAAAATGCGGAGGTTTGGTCCAAATAAGAGCAGGCATCCCAACTACCTTCACTGACATCATAATGTATGAAGGGACCACCATCGATCCCATGAGGATTTTCTTGGCCCGTAATATGACCTCAGTATTGGAAACAATACAAACAGGAAACGGAAAAATCCTGGCAAATGTTAGAGAAATTCCTATGTCAGCCAAAGATTATGCAATTGAGATTCTGGAAAAAGCAAAAGAGATTGATATCAGTGGTCTGATCAAGGTAGGGGAACCAGGGAACCCCATTCTCAGGGCACCTATTAGTCCGGGAAAGATAGGATTGCCCATATATGCGGGTATCAATAGTCTGGTGGCAGTACAGGAGAGTGGGATCGATATATCTATCCATCCAATTTCAAGTATTATGAATTATAAGGATATGACAAAATTATAGGTTCTATGGAAATATATGAAACCACGGATGCTGATTTTGAAAAACTAACAAAATTCATGGAATTAGTGGATTCGGAATTTTATCCGCCATTGTCCAGTCGGCCCGGAGGAATTAAAGGCCGTATTTTTAACAATCTTGCAAGGGAGGATGCCAACTATCTCATTGCTGAGGTAGAAGGCAGTGTAGCTGGAGTTATTGGATATCGTAAGAACTGGAATGGGACCAAGGAAGCATACATCTCATTTATCGCGGTCCATCCTGAATACCGAAGATTTGGGATTGCGGGTTCCCTGGATAATACATTGATGCAAAAGCTATCTGTTGATAGGATATCACATGTAAATATTACTACCTGGTCCACAAATCCTGATGTCTGCAAAATGTACAGGCAGATGGGATATCATGTCTTCAGGATCTTAAAAGATGACAGAGGCCCAGGAGTAGATACTATCTATTTTAACAAAGCTGTTAAATATTGATAATTAATTTGTTAAAATATTGTGAGCAGGTTGGGGAGTGGGGGTTATTTATAAAAGAATTGAACCTGCTCACAACGATTATAAATTACGACCTTATATAAATATGTTACTATTCATGAACATCAGTTGCCTCCTTTATTTCCAATCTTCATAAAATTATAATGGATTTCAAATGTTGAATGTGCAAAACCATTATATTTAATTAAACATTACAATAGAGAAATCGCAGTAACACATTTAAATAAAATGGTATTACGAATATAAATCTAATCTGATGAGGAAATAATATGACTGAAAAAATCGGAATACTGGCACTGGGACATGGAAGCAAGCTCCCGCATAATAAAGAGGTAGTGACTGCAGTCGCTAACCTGATAGCTGAAAAATATGAAAATGCTGTGGTAAGGACCGGGTTCATGAACATGAACAATCCAACCATGGATGAAGGACTGAAAGCTTTTGAAGGCACAGGTGTGAGTACTATTGTGGCATTACCCATATTTCTGGCTCACGGGGTACACACCACTGAAGACATTCCTAAGATACTGGGTATCAGCCGGGAAGATCGCAAGACTACCATCCAGCTAAACGGGAATGACGTTACATTAGTCTATGCCGAACCTCTGGGTGCCGATCCATTGATTGCTGATCTGGCTTTTAAGAGGGTTCTGGAAGCATTGAATTAAATTCGCATATGCTATTCGAAAATCGAAATGTAGTCGTAATGGATTTAACCCACGGCGGCATTCCTCTGGCCCTGAATATCGCACAATTTTCCCGTAGTGTTACTGGTATGGACGTATACGGCACTGTGAATAGCGAAGTTCTCAGAGGACTTGAAAGGGATGGCATCGAAATATCCAGGACAATTCAAAGTGACACTGACCTTATAGTGGCACCCGTACACCTGGATCCAGACTTATTACCTGATGGCAATAACATTATAATTACTCATCACAGAGCAGTAGGCGAGATCCTATTAAATTCTGAAATGGATGCAAAAGTCATCGAGATCACAGGGACTGGTGCTAAAACAAGCACTGCTACATTACTGGCAGACATGATGTCCCGCCAGATGTCTGTGATATCACACACAAGCCGGGGAGTTGAACAATGGCAAAATGGAGTGCCTGAAATGGTGCATCATGGCCTGAGCATTGCCCCGGGCAGTATACTCGAGGCATTGGAATACACACGTGGCCTCAATCCTGATCTATATATTTTCGAGATTTCGCTGGGGGGCACGGGAGCTGCTGATCTGGGAATAATTACCAGCCTGGATAATGAATATGCGATAGCTGGCGGCAGCAGGTCATCATCCGGGGCAAAAAAACAGATGGTTGATTATGCAAAGCAGGGCAGTACACTGCTGATAAATGCAAATGCAGGTGAAATTGATCTGTCAAACAACGTAAAATCAGTGACTTTTGGCGATACTTCAAATAATGCTGAATTTTCGATTGATAATTCCCAGAATGTCTGGATTATTAGTTACGACAACCAGACATTCAGGTTTACCCCAAATTCTGGTTATGATCCAAACGCATATACAACTGCTATTGTTTGCGCAACAGCCGCAGCTACACTGATGGGGGTGAGTCCTGAAACTATTGAATCGACCCTGGCAGAATTCCAGGGAGTCAATGGCAGGATGCAGGTTGTGAAGCACTCAGGCAGGATAATGCTTGACAATTCCAACTCTGGCATGAATCCGGCTTCATTAGAGCATGCCCTGGAATATTCCCGCAATATTTCTGAAAATAACAGCAAGCGTGTATATATTTTAGGTGAGGAAGCACAGCAGGTATGCGAAGGTCTTAACCCTGAGGCTGTCAATACTTTTGTCAGTAAAAACAGCCGGGAACTTGATAATATCATTCTGGTGGGGGAGCGCATGCATGCCATTACCGGAGATAATATTCAACATGCTGTAAGCCTTGAAGATGCCATTGGAATAGCAGAATCATTGACTTTGGAAAACGACATTATTATCTCATGTGTTAAATGTTTCAGATAAATCGGAGAGTAATAGAATGAGCCCAGTACCTTTAAAAAAAGAACCCATGATCATACATCCCAGACCCAGTTCTATTGTAGCTGCACTTTACACACTTAGGGACCTTGATGTGGATGTAGTCATATTGCACGGCCCTCCAGGTTGCAGTTTCAAACATGCCAGACTCCTGGAAGAGGATGGACTTCGCGTGGTCACCACTGCCCTTGATGAATCGGGTTTTGTATTCGGAGGACACGACAAGCTGGTTAAGCTGCTGGAAAAGGTCATTGAAAAATTCGATCCCAAGAGTATCGGGATAGTAGGGACCTGTGCCAGCATGATCATCGGCGAGGAACTGCACGAAGCAGTCCTGGAGGTCAATCCCGACGTGCCTGTTATTGAAGTTGAGGTCCATGCTGGTTATCCCAATAATACCAAAGGTGTTATCATTACACTGGAATCCGCATTGGCTGCCGGTATTTTGAGCGAAGAAGAATTTCAGCGCCAAAAGATCCTGCTTGAAGAGGCCACTGAAGTGGAAAAACGCCATGGTGCGGCATCTAAAGAGTATCTGGAACCCAGCCGGGGTGATGTAAAATACACAGTAGCGAAAAGGATCATCGAATTGTTAAAAGAAGGCAAGAAAGGTCTCACAATATTAAATGCCAAGAAGGAGACGGGTTATATGTTCGCTGATATTAATGTGGCTGTGAACCAGGTGGCAAAGGAACTGGGTTCCACATCTGAAATTATCAATATGGCAAACCTTGATGAGAACCTGGGACTGGACAGGGTCAGGTCCCATGCCAGAAACATAAATCGTGATCTCAAGAAAATGGGCATTAAGGTACACGAGATCATCGGCGGGCTGGATGAATACCCTGTTGCAGGAAAGGTTGTCAACCGGCTCATAGCTGAGAAATATTCAGATTTTGATTTTGCAGTGATAACAGGTGTACCCCATGCCATTCCAATGGACAACCTTCAGGGCATGGAGGTTATCTCAGTGACCAATGGTCCCAGGCAGGTACTGCCGTTAAAAGAGATGGGGCATGAATATGTGGTGGTTGAGATAGACCTGCATCCTAAGACCCTTGGTGTAAGCAGCATCATAGAATCCGAGTTCGGGGCCACTCTGCGGAAGCTGGCGCAGGAGGAGAGGACTTGAAACAGATCGCCATTTATGGAAAAGGTGGCATCGGGAAGAGCAGTACCGCATCCAACGTGGCCGCGGCCTGTGCCGATGAAGGATACAAGGTCACCATTATAGGCTGCGATCCAAAGAGCGATTCCTCTATTACACTACTGAGAGGCGAGCGCATTCCCACGGTCATGGAACTGATGCAGCAGGGATATGAAATCTCAGAAGAAGATGTGGTATTTGAAGGTTACAAAGGTGTTAAATGCGTGGAAGTCGGGGGGCCTGAACCCGGAATTGGCTGTGCTGGCCGCGGCATAATCGTGGCTATTAAAATGCTGCAGAAAAAATCCTCTGTCATGGAGGACAGCGACCTTATCATATATGATGTGCCAGGGGATATTGTATGCGGTGGGTTCGCTGCCCCTATTCGAAAAGGGCTGGTCAATGATACATATGTTCTGACATCTGGCGAATATATGCCCTTATATGCGGCAAATAATATCTGCAAAGGGTTTGCCCGTCTTGGCAACAACTTAAACGGCGTGATCTGCAATAGTCGAAATGCTGAGAACGAAGAGACAATTGTCAAAGCATTTGCTCAGGAACTGGGCAGCGAGCTGCTGGCCTTTATTCCCAAAGACCCTATTGTACAGACCTGTGAGCGGGCGGGATATTCTGTGATTGAAAAGCAACCTGACAGTGAGATCGCTGGAGTATATCGCAAACTTGCGAGGGCAATAATGGGAAGGGAATCGTCCTGCAAACCCCGACCTTTGACAGATGCCAGATTGCGGGAGTTGACAGGTTAAATACATATTTTTTCACAAGTTTTTTATTATAGTGAAGTCCTATTTCAAAAGGGTGAACAAAAATGAAAGAAGATATCTATGATGTTGATTTTCCCTGCAAACGACTCAGGGTCATTCTTGACCAGATCGTCCCTGATATTGTAGCACGCTGGAAATCCCAGAAATTAGACAAGGATGAAATAACCAAGAACCTTGGAAACAGGCGTACCAGGGCGTATAAACTGCTGGAAAAATGCCAGTCAGAAAAATATACTCCTGAAGTTATTGAAGAAATATTCAAATGGGCGTATAAAGAATTGAAAATGGAGTATCCTCATTGACGTTCATTTACAGTAATATTTATTTAACTTATACTCTTATCTGAAACGGTGATTTATTGGCAAGTGTAAAGCGAGCACTAATAAGTGTATCAGATAAGACAGGATTAGTTGATTTTGCTAAGACTCTTGCTGATATGGGTGTCGAGATAATCTCAACCGGAGGTACAGCAAAAACCTTGCGAGCAGCCGGGATGTCTGTCCAGGATGTTTCAGAGATCACTGGCTTTCCAGAGATGATGGACGGCAGGGTCAAGACCTTGCATCCAAAAATTCATGGAGGGTTACTGTGTCTTCGAGATAATATCGACCATATGAGCCAGATTCAAAAACATGATATCAGACTTATCGATCTTGTGGCAGTAAACTTGTATCCGTTCAGGGAAACAGTAGCAAAGCAGGATGTTACGCTTGAAGAGGCTATTGAAAATATCGATATTGGCGGACCTACCCTTGTCAGGGCATCGGCAAAGAATTACAGGCACGTAGTCATAATTACGGACCCTGGGGACTATTCGTCCATAATTGCAGAATTACAGGAAGAAGGGGAGGTCTCTCTTGCCAGCAAGGAAAAACTTGCTGTTAAAGCCTTCAGGCACACTGCAGATTATGATTCAGCTATTGATACATACCTCAGCCATCAACTGGCAAATGAGGATATTTTAAGGCTCAAGTTTGTGGAAGGCGAGACACTTCGCTATGGTGAGAACTGGCACCAATGGGCAAAATTCTATAAAGAGACCGGAGTGGACGGAGCCAGCCTTTCAAAGATAACTCAGCATAACGGCAAAGAGATGTCATATAACAATTACGTTGATACTGACAATGCATTGCAAACCATTCTGGAATTGGGTAATCAACCAGCAGCGTGTGTAGTCAAACACAACAATCCGTGCGGTTTGGCAACTGGTAAAACGTTAAGGGAGGCACTGTCTGCCGCATGGGATGGGGATCCCATTTCTGCCTTTGGCAGTATCATGTGTTTCAATAAAACTGTTGATATGGACGCTGCCCAGTTTACGAAAGGTAGATTTGTGGAGGTAATCCTGGCTCCAGGATATGAACCGGATGCCATGGATTTTCTAACGCATAAAAGTAAGGACCTGCGCATCCTGGAGTTACCTGAGATGATTGAAGGTATTAAGGTTGAGAGCAGATTTACCTACATCGTAGGAGGGATGCTCCAGCAGTCAATGGATGTGGGTGTGTTCGAGAAATGGGATGTAGTTACAGATACGCCATTCCCGGAATTAAAAAAAGAACTGGCTAAATTTTCAATGATAGCCTGCAAGCGGACTAAATCCAATTCAGTTATTATTGCCTGGGAATATGTGCCAGGGAGCTTCATGGTGCTGGGTATGGGAGCAGGACAACCCAATAGGGTAGATTCCATTCGCAAACTGGCAGTGACCAAAGCCAGGGAGAATCTTGAGGTCATCTATGAGCGGGAAAAGCCTGATATGACATTTGATCAATATTTTAAGGATGTGATGTCTGAATGCGTGCTCGCTTCTGATGCTTTCTTCCCATTTGACGATAGTATTATACATTCTAAAAAGCATAACGTCAGGTATATCGTGTCTCCTGGAGGCAGTATCAGGGATGAGGAGGTCATTGCTACGGCAAACAGGCTGGGAGTTTCACTGGTATTTACAGGTATGCGACATTTCAATCATTAATATTTGAGGAGAACAGTATGGAAAAAGATGATAATTCAACAAAATATATTATTGCGTTTATAATATTAGCTGCCATGGTAGTGGCGATGATCTATCTAAGCAATACTAGTAATAATAGTGGAATAGTGGAAGCAGGAGACGAGGTGTATGTCAATTATGTTGGCAAGTATTTAAGTGGCGAGATATTTGATACCTCATTTGAAGATGTGGCAATTGAGGCAGATATCTATCAACAAGATCGACCTTATCAACCATTAAAATTGTTGGTTGGAGCAGGTAGGGTTATTGAAGGTTTTGATGATGGTGTCCTGGGTATGAAATTGGGTGAAAAAAAGACACTTACGATCCCGCCAGAGAAAGCATACGGACCCACAGATTTCTCCAAAATCCAGGTAATTCCATTAATTGATGAAATTCCTTTAGTACAGGATATTCCAGTCCCCGAAACAATTGAGTTAGAGCTGCTACAGTTCAACCAGACCTTTGGCACCGGTTATGTGGTGGGTGATTCGGTACAGTTTCCTGATACTACCATTAATTTTACCATCGTAAATATGAGTGAGACGGTAAATATTATCCGAGATCTGGATGTGGGAAATACTTTTAATCTTGGTGAGCAGTCGCCCTGGGATGAGACCGTAATGGCTATGAATGAAACTCATTTGACAGTGAAGCATAGTGTGGAAGTGGACGATGTGCTGCAGTTCCCCGGCCCCCCCTGGAACAGTACCGTGATCAATGTGGATGAAACTAATATTACAGTTCAGCATAATCCGATTCCAGATGCCACAGTGGAAACATATTCCGGATCTGTTAAGATACATTTCAACGAGACAGCGATCACTCTGGACAATAACCACTTCCTGGCAGGAAAGACCCTGGTATTTGATATTGAAATTGTGGATATTATAAAACCAGATAATATCGCAGTACCTGCTATTGAGCCCTGATATTCAGGGTTCTGTTTTTTTTACATCATTCCATCAGAATTTTTATTTTAAGTCAAAAGTTGCGACAGCACACCCAATCGCAGCAGATCTGCAGGGTATAATTTTGTTAAGGGGCATAAATCACTAGATTAAGAGTCAATTTAAACGATATGAAAATGCGTTAAAGGAAAATTGCAATGGACCTAATGTTGAAATTGATAACAGTGTTTATCCTCGGAATAATTGAGTTGTGGGCAGCTATCCCGGCGGGCTTCGCACTTGATCTCCATCCTGTAACAATAGGTTTAATAGCAGCTATTGGTGCCATGGTTGGTGCGGGGACTGTCCTGGTGTTAGGTGAACGTGTACGAAACCGATTTATCCTGCACCGCAATCCAAATGCCCAACATGGATGGATATATCAGATCTGGCAACGCTATGGGGTTATTGGGTTAGGGCTATTAGCCCCCCTGCTCACAGGTGCACCGCTTGGAGTTGCAGTTGGGCTTACACTTGGAGCACCGACCAGGCGTTTATTATTCTGGATATATATAGGAATAGTAATTTGGAGTATAATATTGACATTTCTTGGTGTATTGGGTTTAGCAGGCATTAACTCGTTAAGATATTGAATTTATATTTATCACTTCACCCTTAGCTTCTTATAAGCATCATGCGCCACTATAGCACCCTGTGCTTCAGCCACTACCAGCAGATCTATTTCAGATGTAATATTTCCGATAGCATACACCCCATCGATATTGGTCCGCTGATATTTATCTGTCTTAACAAATCCCGATTCATCCATCTCGATACTCAGTTTTTCGATGAGCTTGATATTGGGTGTCATCTCATTGGCCAGAACCACGACATCGATGTACATCTCCAGCTTCTCATCCTCTTTCAGGTCCATCAACATAGCCTTTTCCACTTTTGTGGCCCCCTGTATCTCAATTAGAGATGTTGAAGTAAGTAGTTTGATAGATTCAATACATTTTATCTTATCCATCTCACGTTTTGGAACAACGAACGAATCCTGGTCAGTCACCAAAGTTATATTTGCTGCAATACCCGAAAGACATCTGGCTGTGGAGACTGCATTGTATCCTCTGCCATATATCAGTACCCTCTTATCAGTCAATTTGGATGGATCAGCAGTAAGGTAAAATACACCACCATCATTTTGGCTAAACTTTTCCTCACCTGGGATGCCTGTTTTCACAGGTGAACTTCCTGAAGCAAGTACCAGTTTTTTAGCTTTATATGACCCGGAATCTGTAGTAAGGGTCTTAAATTCCCCATCGATCCCAACATCGTTCACATATTCGTTTTTCATATCAGCTTCTTGCTCTTTAACATCAGTAAGCATTGATTCTGTCAATTCACGGGGTGTAATTTTGTCAGATAGGCCCGGATAGTTTTCTATTAGTTTTTCAGGACAAAATTTAGTAAGCAGGCCTCCCCAGGAGCCGCTTTCGAAAACAACTGTCTTAAGTCCCACATAAGAGGACATACTGGCTGCAGCCAATCCGGCAGCACCGCCGCCAATAACTGCAACTTCATATTCATTTTCTCCCAATTTTGTGATACCTTGTTTTTGTTTTTCAATATAATCTCCAATAGCAGCATGCAGCGCATCTGCAGCCAGGTTGGAACAATGCATCTTAACTGGCGGCAGCCCTTCCAGTTCATCTGCAACGTCCTGCCTTGTGATCTCCAGCGCTTCTTCCAGGCTCTTTCCCATTGCCATTTCAGTTATCATACTGCTGGTGGCAATTGCCGAGGCACATCCAAAGGTCTTAAACTTAATGTCTTTGATGATATTATTTTCAACCTTAAGCTGGATTTCCATCAAATCCCCGCATACGGGATTTCCCACTCTGCCAATTGCATCCGCATCCTTTATTGTTCCTACGTTTCTGGGGTTTCTAAAATGATCCTTTACTTTTTCCGAATATTCAATTTCCATAATAATCACTAAGTTCCATTTAAATTTAAATCATTCACCTTGATACAATGGTGACAGGGCTCTTAATCTATCCACTACAATTGGCACACTCTCAAGCACTTTGTCCACTTCTTCGTCAGTATTCCACTTATTAAGCGAGAGCAACAGTGAGCCATGCGCTTCTTCATGGCGCAGGCCGATAGCGATCAATACCGAAGACGGTTCAAGGGTTTTAACCGAACAGGCAGAGCCGGTAGAAGCTTCAATTCCCAGATCGCTCAGGCTCATTATAATACTCTCTCCTTCGATAAAACTGAACCTGAGACTGACGATATTAGGCAGCCGCTTCGTTCTATGACCTGTTAAATATGCATATTTAATCTTACCCAATATCCTTTCGATCAACTTTTCCCGAAGTTTTTCCATTTTGTCAGCGTAAGATCCTATCTCTATTTTAGCTAGTTCACAGGCCTTTCCCATACCTACGATGCCGGAAATATTTTCAGAACCTGAACGAAGTCCCTTTTCCTGACCTCCCCCTGTCATAACAGGTCTTAAGGGAACTCCGGTTCGTGCATACAATGCCCCTACTCCTTTAGGACCATAGAGATCATTGGCTGAAATTGAAAGTAGATCAATGTTGTCCCGCTGCACATCAATGGGTATCTTTCCGGCAGCTGCTATTGCGTCTACATGAAAAACAATATCTCTATTTTTTGCAATCGTACCGATCTCAGCAATTGGTTGTATGGTACCGATCTCTCCATTAGCATACATACAGGAAATTAAAATTGTCTGGTCAGTAATCTCATGTTCAATACGTTTTGGGTCAACAAGACCATCTTTATCAATAGGTACTGTTGATACCTCAAAACCCTCCCGCTGGAGGTCTTTGAGGGTATTGACCACAGACATATGCTCAATAGCTGTTGTAATAATGTGGTTTCCTTTTTTCTTTTTGCGATGTGCTGCACCTCTTAATGCAATGTTATTGGATTCGGTCCCGCCTGATGTAAATATTATTTCTTTACTCTGGGCTCCGATCAATACAGCTACTGATTCCCGGGATGTTTCCAAAGCTCTTCTGGCATTGATACCTGAAGTATGAAGTGATGCAGGATTACCGACCTGGGTTTCAAAATACGGCAACATTGCTTCTATGACGCGCTTATCCACAGGCGCCCCGGAAGCATTATCCATATACACTATGTTCAACTGATTTCACCTTTTTTAGAACCACATGGTTCCGTCAGCTTCCAATACAAGGTCGTTTAGGGTAGCAGCACCAACAATATCTGCTTCAGGAATGAAATCGCCTCGATCCAGTCCTATGAGCTGACAACTGGCTTCACACACCATTATTTTCACACCCGCAGCAGTTGTCTGGTCAAGGATCTCCTTTATATTAGGGAAACTTCCCAGTTGGATCTTCTCAGCCGCACCTTTTTTCAAAACCGTAATACCCATTCCTAAAAAGTATATGGTAGCATCAATACCCATGGCCTTTGCGGTCTGGGCAAGTATGAATGGAGAATACAATCGCTCAGGTGTATCTATACCGCTTGTCTGTACATATAATAGATTTTCGCTCATATTTATCCCTCAATTATTTAGTCCTCTCGATCAGGAAACGATAGTTATCTCCAAGATCTTCGAACTTCAAAAACTTATGACCTGTCCTCTTGGCCCACCTGGGAATATCATGGGTAGAGGCAGGGTCGTCAGTCAGCACTTCAAGCACTTCTCCGATCTCAATCGTATTAATAGCTTCAGTAGTGTTGAAAATGGGTATCGGACAGAACAGCCCGATACAGTCAATTGTTTTATCCGGAATGGTTTCTGAGTCCTTATTCATTGTTTGAATCCTTTTATTACGTATATTATAAAAATTAACCCTAAAATTACCGGTAAAGTAAGTTGAAATCCTGGTGTCCTCTGATATTTTTCTCCTAAGATTAGAGATTTATGGGTCATATCTATAACCGGGACCTCTAATTCTCCTTCACCGAACAGATGATCAATCATTTCCTGCGGAGCTGATCGGTATTTGAGAGTTGCTGTTATGGTTATTGGTGCTGCGATGTCTTGTGGTACTATAAAGGAGAAAGGCTCAGTCACTTCACCTTTTGGAGGCACCCGGTGATCTGAAAGAATACTTTCAGCCTCCCATACTTTCTCAGTGTGATGGCCTTCAGCGTCTCCAAAAACAGTATGGAAAATTGAAGTTGCTTCATCGATATTCCCATATTCATCAAGAGCACCTGAACGGAATATTTCCTGACCATTCTCCCCAGTGGCACGAACATCTATCCACATCTGTCTGGATTCTGTAAGACCGGTAGGAAGATAATGTCCAGCTCCTACATTCTTAACTTTGACCCCAAAATTCAAAGTTTCACCTGGATTCATTGAGCCCACAGGGATTATTTCAAGTTCAGCTGCCTGCTGCAGTCTCTCAACCGCCATATCTTTATGAGTGGCAGAACCCAGATAATCGGTCATGAAAGCATTCCCACCCACACCATAATGGGTCCAGATATGGTCCCTGTTGGGTCCACTATCTGAAGCCTTTCCAGGATTTTGCTCATATTGTGTGATGCCTGGGGTCATGTGACAATCCTGGCATTGAATACCTTCAGCTGCATAGGGTCCGTTCTTCCATTCAGTATAAGTAGCCTCAAGCGGTAAGCCATTAGTGGGATGATTAACATCATGACACACACCGCAGAACTCGGCTTTTGTATGGAGTTCTGAAAATTCAGTTTTGTGAGCTGGTGATCTTGAATCTGCAAAAGGTCCCCGTTTTATCCCGTCAGATGTTAATATATATTGTGCATTACTTGTTCCGTCACTAGCTGAGACTGAATGACAGAAATCGCACTGGACTCCTTTTAATGCTATCTCGCTCATATTGGAAGCATCCACCGGAGGCATTTCCCCTGATGTCAATCCAATTGGAGTATGACATCTGGAACAATAAGTATCGGTAAGTCCATCTGTTTCCTCACTTGCCATTTTAAATAGAGCCTGATAATATGGATCTTTTTCTGCTAGTGAATGCATGGAACCATTCCATTGTTCATAGATCTCTGCATGACATGCCTTGCAATTATCCAGTGGATCTTCGAACTGGTCAGAACTTAACTCTCCTGGATTTGTTTGTGCAGAAACTGGAATCATGCCTGATCCATAAAAAAAAAGAACCGATAAAATTAATGATATTTTCATTATTTTCTCTGCATTTACAAAAAAATCCAGTTTAGACTACAGAAATATCTTTAGTGTTTTCCCACATCCCATGGATATTGCATCTTTCAACTGCTTTGAGTGATGTTTTCCCAATAGAATCCAATACTACTGTCAGAGTAACCTTTGGTTTTGAAAAACCTGGAGTAAATACGACCTTTGCAAGATAGTTCTCGCCGTTATATACATCGATCCACTGGATATGATGTGCTGGTTCCATTACATGAAGAATGGCTCCAACAATCACAGTTACCTCAAATGGCTGACCGGCTTTGATATTGTCCGGTGCCTCGATGACAGGTGTATGTTTCTTCTCAGTCTCATTCAGGTTCACACTATCTTCAGGTTTGTTCATTCCACGAAAAAAATTCTTTTCTGCCATAATTTATACTCCCTTCTTAAAACCTATCTTTTTCTCAATATTTTTAAGAATTTCTTTATGTTCACTCATGCTATTTTCTCCTGCTTATTCCAAATATTATCCCAGCTCAAAAAAATTCAAAGCGCTGAGATATCATTGTAAAAAGAAGTTACTTCAGTAACTCCATATCTTCACCACAACACACTAAAGTTCCTCCCCCGACTTTTGTCACAGTGACTTCATTTCCACAGATATTACACCTATATTTTTCGCCATTTTCCATTACAGCCATTTACCCTAAACCTCCACGAAATTTGTTATAGGATTTTTAGTATATTCCGATATATAACCATATTGGTGATATGATCAAATATGATATTAATGGAAAAATATATATAGTTATCCAGTAGTTATCAACATAACAATGATAATAAAGAATACAGACCTGATGGATAAACAATTAATAAGTGCCCTGCTAAATCTCGACCTTACTCACAAGGAAGCCCAGGCCTACTATTCATTAGTGGTCAGGGGAGTGATGACAGCAGAGGACATCAGCAAGATAATCAATGTGCAGCATCCCATTGTATACAGGACACTGGAAGGACTGAAAAACAAAGGCTGGATTGACTCCACTACAGATAGACCCAAAAAATACCGGGCAAAACATCCTGAAACTGCTGCCAATTCTGCAGGTAATTTACTTATTTCCAGAATCAGCGAATCGGTAAAATTTGCAGAAGAGATGCTTGAACCTGTTTATGACGAGAACCAGGAAATGTTAAGGCAGGAAATATGGACTGTGAGGGGGCTGGATAATGTGATAAAAAAAATACAGGAGATGGGGGAGCGGACTAACAACCAGATATTCGGAAAAATCACTGGCCCTATAGACGATAATACTTTCAACCGAATATTTACCAAGACTCCGACAAATATTCCCTTAAAAGTGCAAATTATGGGCCCCCCCATAGTGGATATGGAACCGAATCTTAAAAAGCGAATAAATATCCAAAGACCAAATTTTGATGAGAAATGTAAAAATTACCCTATGACCACCCCAACTGCAAGATCAAAAGAGGATTTTCTAAAAAAAGTTCACGGTAATAGGTTCATAGCATTGCATCTGTTATTTGATGAAAAAGAAGCG
>DATKUV010000260.1:0-4422 GCA_035530415.1 Candidatus Nanoarchaeia archaeon
GGTTCATTTTTTATCTGGGGACTGCGAATGAAGGTGATGGCCGATGCCCTTGGATACAGGATAGGGATTCTAAAAGCCACTGAAGCGGTGGTATCAAACCTGTTTGCTGCATCTGTTACTCCATCCATGGCAGGGGGAGAACCTGTAAGGATACACCTTTTGAATCAAAACGCTCAAATGCCTATTGGTGATGCGACTGGGGTTGTAATTGGTGAGAGGTTTCTGGATGCTCTTTTTCTTTTGATTGCTACACCATTTTCTTTATGGGTATTAAGAGGCTCACTACTTAGCTGGGAAATGGATATGTTCATAGTTGTTGCAGAAATGTTTGTTTTATTATTAGTGATCATCGCTTTAATAGGACTTCTTAATCCTGTATTCATTAATAAGCTATCGTCCCTTTTGACCCGGGGTCTTCACAAGATCGGACATTTTGACAGAACAGAACACATAATCGAATTATTAGACAAGGAATTGTGGAATTTTCATAATAGCCTGTGGACCTTTTTGAAATCCGGAAAAAAAGGATTATTATACGGCAGTTTTTGTACACTGGTTTACTGGACAATGGAATTCATGATCTTACCTTTAATTCTATTAGGACTCAACCAACCGCCATCTATCCTGGTTGCATTCGCTCTCCAGTTGTTTCTTACATTCCTGATGGTGCTGCCTATTACTCCAGGGGCCAGTGGGATTGCAGAATTGGGTGGGGCTGCACTTTTCGGGGTAATAGTACCAGTTTCTATGCTTGGGATCGTAGTAGTGGCATGGCGAATGATAACATATTATCTTAATTTAATAATTGGAGGATTGGTCAGTATAAGAATTCTTAAGAATTCTAATATTTTTAATGAGATTAAATAACACGAATGTCATGAGTGTCATGATATTCACACTATATTATATATTGGTAGCACTCTTTTATTATAATTATCCTCCATTTAGGTTGGAGAATTAAACTTACATGTGGGAGTGTAATAATAGTTGGGGTGGGGGATCATAGTCACCAAAAGCTTATGCTCATTTTTTCTTTTATTCATTTAGATAATTGTATAAATAATCAATACTTTTATTCCCACTCCCATGAACAAAATGATTATACTCATCCCGGTCGCACCTTTTGAGCCGTTATCAATAATTACGAAGTCAATTGAATCATTAAGTAAATTGGAAAATCCGAACATGGATTTGAATTTGTTATATATTGTTGACTGCCCTGAAGGGCCTGATGAGAGAACCAGATATCTTGAAGGAAATGGTATAAACCATATTATTCGTCAGGATACAAGGGGGCGCAGGGCAGGAGCTATTAATGATGGATTGGCAACAATTAGAAGGCCGGATGGGAAATTGAATATTGATTTTATTGCACTTTTTGATGTAGACAGCCGACCAGACACAGATTTTATATTGAAATGCATCAATGCACTTGAAAATGATACTGATGCTGTTATTGCCAGTGGATCACGATACATCACAAACCAGGATTCAGGTTGGGCAGCGAAGATTATTGCTGCTGAATATTCTTTTTTCGAAGATATATATCAATTATTTGAGAAGTTTGACGGGTTCAAACAATTTAATGGATTGATAGGTGTTATTGATGCAAGATCATTTGACAAGACATTTCTAAATGAGCATGTATATTGCGAAGATTTGGAATTTACCCAAAGGGTTTATCTTGAAGGCAAGAAGCCCATCCTTGCAGAGACAAGAGTTGGAGAGCAAGCCCCCACTACGTTAAGAGATCTGTACAACCAGAGGGTTCGATGGCTTTCAGGAGCATTGGACGGGCTTATTGAGAACATGGCATATTTCCCCCATGCAAATATATCCATAAACCTTAAACTTGCCTGGTTTACTTCATTAGTACTGCCATTTGCTGCTATTTTATTGACCCCATTTATTCCAGCCTATGGATTAAGACTCAAATCAAAAGGCCAGACCAAGATAATAAGTAAGACAATTGGCCTGATATTTCATGTATGGCTTATTACACTGTGTGGAAAAGTGGCATTATTAAATCGAATACGCAAAAAAAGAACAAAATGGACAGACAGCTCACGGTCTAACATTTGAGATGATAAAAGATATATTGTGCGAGTCGAATGAAACAACCAAAAAGAGATGATTATTATGAACCCTAATGTAAAAATGGAGATAAGCAGATCAGAGGATTTCAAACAGGTATATTCCATAGGTGCCATGGGCGGTCACAGTCCCTATGATTTCAGGATTGCCTTCTACAATGATGCACCCCGCTCGTTTGGGAATGTCATAGATGGAACCCAGATAATAGACAGGAAGATCGAATCCGAAATTATACTTTCCCCATCAGCTGCAAAGGAATTATCTAATTGGCTCAATCAGCATTTAGATGATTATGAGAAAATGTTCGGGACAATTGCTACTACAGATTCTGCAATTAAAGCTGTAAAAAAGGAACAACCAGATTCTTCACAGATACAGGGATACATGTAAAAAACGCTAACTGACCCAAAGGTTTATTTAAAATAATTACCTTGGTGGAGTGCCGGGTAGATAACCAACAAGGGCTCGTGGTCTAGCAGGTTATGACGTCGCCTTGACATGGCGGAGGTCCGGAGTTCGAATCTCCGCGGGCCCACTCTACTCTGGCACAGCTACTCTGGCCAGTAGCGGGCCGCACACGTATGAAACCTATCGGGTTTAATACGTGGACTTGATATTGGTAACAATGTGGTCAATTGAGGGCTATAATAAGATAAAACGAACATTTCATATAGCATTAAAGAAAAGAGAAGATTCCTACCTTGCCCAGGTAGCTCAGCACGGGAGAGCGCTGCCCTGAAGAGGCAGTTGTCCCCGGTTCAAATCCGGGTCTGGGCATCTTATTTTTTAATATCCAAATTTTCTTGACCATCTAATTTATGGGTCATAATCCGGCTGCCATTCCGGATATCCAATCAATAAGGGCAAACCCAAGAGTGGTAATAAATTGATCACCATAGATGTTTCCAGGGTCGTCGTCGTTAAGTGACGTAATAATCTGAGATGAATACAAGGGTCACTGCCAGGATGCCCAGCAGGAGGATTATTGAAAGCAAGCTATAACCAGCCCCTTCCAGGCCGGCTTTTTCTGCCAGGTAAAAGAACAGAATACCCAAAACCTGTTCAGCAATTCTTACCATTACCAACACCCGAATACTGTTCGTCATGTTGCGAAATAGTTATATAGGTCCAACACTAAATTAAAATAAATGGAATTTAATAAAAACACTGATAATATTATCTTCCTTGACTGTAAAGGGAACACTTTACGAATCGGCAGCCCTGTTCGCTACACAGGCACCGGCACAACAGGATTTATTATAGACCTCGCACTTGAGGAGTGCGAGATGTGGGCTCGTCTGGATACCACAGGCCTCAATTATCATGCTAGCACGCTATTGCTTATCGAACCCGATGGGGTTAAAATAAAAGGTAAATACGGCAAACATGACCCGGCAGTCCACGAGATCGTAGAAGAGATGAAACGCAAACTTCCACGTAATGTTACAGGGGCAGATGACCGTAACATTATAGGCCACTGAGGTTTCGAAGTCTTTTTGATATATGGACAACTTAAGTGCGGCATATGAAGAAAAAGATGACTTATGCAGGATCTGGTGTTGATATTCAGCACGAGAACAACGCCATTAAAGCACTGTCCTCAAAGATATCCTACAAACGCACAGGACTTGGTGCTCCTCTAACTGACATAGGTCATTATGCGGGACTTATTGAATTCGGTGAATACGCCCTGGGATTAGCAACCGATGGTGTAGGTTCCAAAGTGCTCATTGCAAACGAAATGAAGCGCTGGAACACAGTGGGTATAGATTGTATAGCTATGAATGTGAATGACCTGCTGGCCATAGGGGCCGAACCCCTGTCCTTTGTGGACTATCTGGCAATCGCCAAACCAGATGAGGAGCTGATGGCCCAGATAGGTGAAGGTCTTCAAAAAGGGGCACAGCTTAGCCGGATGACAATAGTAGGTGGTGAAACTGCAACCCTTCCCGAAATAGTAAATGGGTTCGACCTTGCTGGTACATGTCTTGGTGCAGTGAAAAAGGATGAGATCATAACCGGTGAGAAAATTACTAAAGGTGATATTTTAGTAGGAGTTCCAAGTAGTGGTGTTCACAGTAATGGGTACACTCTGGCCAGAAAGATCATCGAGCAATCTAGCTACAACTACCACGACCCGTTCCCGTATAATCCAGAAACCACCATCGGGGATGAACTCTTAATCCCGACCCGCATTTATATTGAAATATTAGATGTAATAAAGGAATGTGAGGTCCACGGGCTTGCTCATATCACAGGCAGCGGGCTTTTGAAATTAAGCAGAATTACAGATATGGGTTTTGATATCCATTCACCGTTTGAACCTCA
>DATKUV010000261.1:0-2346 GCA_035530415.1 Candidatus Nanoarchaeia archaeon
TGAACTTATCACACGATTCCTGGTTCAATGCCAGCAGCACATCCAGACTTTTTGGTATAATATAATCGATTGGCTTTTTACTTATGACCAGGTTCGACCTGCTTGCACCTCCACGGGCTTCGGGTCCATAACTGCTGGTCAGAATTACATATTTACCATCATTAACAGCCGCCTGCGCTAACAGAACACCTGCCAATATAAGACCCTGGCCTCCTGAACCTGCAAGGCAGATATTGAACCTTTTCATGGGACATTGCCACCTGCTTTTTGAATATTATTTCTATACCTGTCAAGATATTCAGGTTCTTCCTTATCCACAAGTACTCCTACCGTGAATTGCTCATCAATCTCTTCCGGAGTGAGTTTTTCGTACGCTGTCGTAGATAATGCATTCTCTTTATACCATTGAAGCATTTCCACCGGACCACCCAGTTTATTACGCCTGCCATATTGAACCGGACATTGGGCCATAGCTTCCACAACACAGAAACCGTGCTTACCAATACTGCGTTCAATAAGGCTGTCCAGCATCTTTGCATGATATGTAGTACTTCTGGCCACATAGGTAGCGCCACAGGCTTCTACCAGTTTGCAGATATCAAAGGGTTTTTCAATATTACCGTACTGGGCCGTGCTTGCCTTGTTATTGGTTGGCGTTGTGGGCGAATACTGGCCTCCCGTCATTCCGTATATATTATTATTGATAATGATAGCGTTTATGTCAATGTTACGCCTGCAGGTATGTATCAGGTGGTTGCCGCCAATAGCTGTTGCATCGCCATCTCCCATAATCACAATTACAGTAAGTTCTGGTTTTGCCAGTTTGATGCCGGTGGCAAATGATAATGCCCGGCCGTGGGTGGTATGAAGGGTATTAAAGTCAAGGTATGTGCTCATCCTGCCCGAGCAGCCTATTCCACTGACCAGCACGATCTCGTCTTTGGTTAATCCAGTCCTTTCAATTGCCCTGACCAGAGCACCCATTACAATTCCTGCACCGCAGCCAGGACACCATACATGAGGAAATTTCTTATCTGGCCGCAGATATTTATAAATAGCCTCTGAAGTCTGGATCATAATGCCACCTCCTCTATTTTTTTCATTATCTCGTCAGGTGTTATCAATTCACCATCAACCCTGGTGATTTTAACTGCTTTGCGGGGACATGACTTTAGCACTTCTCCATATATCTGCCCGTAGTTCATCTCAGGTACAATTAGTGTCTTCATCTTCCTGCTTATACGTTCCAGATGGAACCTCGGAAATGGCCAAAGAGTTATTGGTCTTATTAATCCCACTTTAAAACCTTCACTTCTGGCCATTTCCACAGCCTCTTTTGCAGAACGGGCCACACTGCCGTAAGCTATTATGCATATCTCGGCATCTTTTGACAAATATTCCTCAATTTCAATGATATCATGAAGATTATTTTTTATCTTATAGATAATCTTATTCAGGCATTGTTCCACTTCATCTTTGACCAGGGTGGGAAAACCCTGACTGTCATGTACCATCCCTGTTACATGATACCTATATCCTTCTCCAAAGGGAACAAGTGGAACGATCTCGCCGCCTGGCAGGTCTTCGTATGGCTTGTACCATTCCGGAGGAACTGTAGGTTCTCGCTTATCAATGATCTTAATATTTTCCGGTATCTGTATATTCTCCCACATATGGCCTACAATACCATCAATAAGCACGATCACTGGGGTCCGGTATTTTTCGGCCAGGTTGAATGCACGTATGGTCAGGGTATAACATTCCAGCACAGACTGGGGACAAAGTACTATGGTTGGATGATCTCCATGGGTGCCCCAGCGGCTCTGCATCACATCTCCCTGGCTGGGTCTGGTTGGCATGCCTGTACTGGGACCACCCCTCATGACATTTACGACTACACAGGGAATTTCGGCCATTGAAGCATAACCAATATTTTCCTGCATCAACGAAAAGCCTGGCCCGCTGGTTGCGGTCATGGACTTAACCCCTGCCAGTGATGCCCCGATGATAGATGCCATGCTTGCGATCTCATCCTCCATCTGGATAAATATACCCCCCACTTTTGGCAGTTCAACTGATAGAAATTCGGCGATTTCAGTACTGGGAGTGATAGGATAGCCACCGAAGAACCGCATACCTGCAGCAAGCGCACCCATTGCGCAGGCTTCATTACCCTGAAGTAACATTTCATTCCGCTTCTTCATGCTTTTCCTCCTTTTTACTAATAGATATGGCAAAATCCGGACAATGTATATCGCAAAAGCCGCACTTTATGCAGTCCTCTGGCCTGGCCGCAAAAGGTATTCCATCAGACCCGCGCTCCAATACATTTTTCGGGCAGACCGA
>DATKUV010000262.1:0-7164 GCA_035530415.1 Candidatus Nanoarchaeia archaeon
TGCATGCTTCTCAATTGATAAGAATGAAGAAAAGGCCATTAATGCTGCCAAGATCGTAGTGGCATTTATTGTAGCCGGTTCACCAGACGTAGTACTTCAACGACACGGTGTCGATGTTGCTGCAAAAGGCACGATCGGAGCTGCTATTGGAAAGGGCGACTTTGGTACTGTAATGGGTGCAGTCACTCCTGGAATGATGGATGCCTTCAGTATCTGCGGAACACCAGAGGTCTGTAAAGAAAAGGTTTTAGCCCTGCAAAAGATCGGCGTAACCCAGATCGTATGCGGGTCCCCAATCGGTCCTGATAAAGAAAAATCCATAAAACTAATCGGAAAGGAAATCATCGGAGGAAATTAATTGAGCGCTGAGATCCCGGTTCCTCAACTGGGGTTCCCAAAAATATATCAAGTAGTGAAAAACGTGCTGTGTACAGCATGCGGCGGATGCGAAGCCATCTGCCCCATGCAGGCAGCCCGGGTAAAACTCTACGACGAAGCTAATTATGATAAGTTCAGCCCAACTGTAGCTGAACCCTCTATTGTCAAGCTGTTCAGCGAGATAAGCAGGGAAGACAATTACTGTTCACACAGGCAATGCTACGTGGATTGTAACAATTGTCTTGCTTGCCAGAATTGTCTTGCATGCCAGCGGATCTGCCCGATTCTGGATGGCTTCCCTGGTGACGACGAGTTTGATAATGTCATCGAACAGCGGGTTGGCAAGAGTGCTCTGCATGGTCAGGATGGTGCTGCAGTAACCGGTATCCTTAAATCTCTATTTGAACAGGGTGAGATCGATGCTGCTCTTAGTGTGTCCCGAAACGATGATTGGGAAACTGAGGTTGTGGTGCTGACAAGTGCAGACCAGGTAGAAAGTGTTGGCGGTACCAAATATACCTATGAACCCGTCATCTCAAAACTGCGTGATGCTCTTAAGGATTATGAAAAGATAGCAGTGGTTGGCACACCATGCCAGGTACATGCTGCATCCTTACTTCGTGAGAACCTGACCGATAAGATTAAACTGGTCATTGGCCTGATCTGTATGGAGAGCTTTACCTATGATGATATGGGCGAAAATATCATTCCCAATATAATGGGAATGGATCGCAAAGCTGTCAAAAAACTTGACTTTGCAAAAGGAAAGTTCGTGGCAGAGACTGCTGATGATAAAACAGCGGTCCCCATTAAGGAAGTAGCTCACCTGGCCCGTAAACCATGCCATCACTGTATGGATTACACATCCTATTATGCAGACATTAGCGTTGGCAGTGTAGGCAGTCCGGATGGCTGGAGTACTATATTTGTCCGCAACGAGACCGGTAAGAAATATCTGGATAAGGTCAAGGGAATGGAATACGATGAGAAACCCATTTTCATGGAGATTGTCCAGAAGCTTGCAGCCATGAAGCACAAAAACAATGCTTGGGACTACAAAAAGTTCAATGAAGTGGTGTGGGCTGGCGGAGAATGGACTCCAGAAGAGCATTCTACATAGGACGATTCCAACCATATCATTTGGGACACCAGACAGTACTTGAATCCATAGCACATGAAGTAGATGAAATCATAATAGGCATAGGAAGTGCCCAGGCCAGTCATGAGCCTGATGATTTATTTACTGCAGGTGAGCGGGTACTTATGATGACAAAGGCACTTCAGGAGTTGGGTGCCAGGCATTATATTATTCCTATTGAGGATATCAAGCGCAATTCTGTCTGGGTATCCCACATTATTTCTATGACCCCGCCTTTTCAGATCGTTTATTCCAATAACCCGCTGGTAATACGATTATTCGAAGAGGCAGGATTTGATGTAAGGCAGTCACCTCTGTACCAGCGTGATAAATATTCAGGTACTGAAATTCGCCGCAGAATGCTTACTGGAGAAGAATGGCAATCTCTTGTACCACCTTCCACTGCAGACATAATTAAAGAAATTGGCGGCGTTGAAAGATTACGATTAATTTCAAGTGGAGATTCTGTATAAGGATCTTATGATTCTCTGATTATTTGCAAATTTGATATAATTGAAATCTTCAATGCAGCTTTCTTTTGCACCTTCATATTTTACTACTACTACATCCAATTGGCTATCATCATTGTTGTCAAACTTCTCGAATGTAATCAGCACAGGTATAACAAAGAATAATTTATAATAGTATATACCGATAATATATGACAGTCCTCCTGATTATATAATATTGAAGTGGAGATGATTAAAATCAAAAAACATAACTGGACAATTAGAGAATATCTGGTACTTCTATTGATTCTGATCATATCTTATGACTTTATTGCAATTTTTATTAAAGAAACTTTTGAAGGAGAAACGATCAGTTTTATCCAGTCGATATATTTTGTTATTATGACAATGACCACCGTAGGTTTTGGTGATATTGTATTTACTTCATCTATTGGACAGATATTCACGATCATTGTGAGTTTGTCAGGGGTCATAATGTTATTTGCACTGCTGTTTCCCTTTGTAGTAATGCCATGGATAGAATCCTTGATAAAAGGGGAATTGCCGGAAAAAGTACGAAAGAAAAAAGAAAACCACATTATTATATGTGGTTACAATACTATGGTAGAATCCCTGGTACATGAACTGGAAGACCATAAGATACCTTTTATTGTGATCGACGATAATGAACAGCAAATAAGAACGCTGGTTAAAGGCGGGATGACATGCATTTTTGGAGACCCCTGTGAGGAGAATGTCTTGGAAGCAGCTGGAATTTCCAGAGCAAAAATGCTTATAGCTAACCAAAGTGATGAAAAAAATGCCAGTATTGTATTGTCAGCAAAAGAATTTTCCCAGGTAGAGATCATCGCAATTGTAGAAAACAAGAAAAATGCAGATTACTTGAAGTATGCCGGGGCTAACAGGGTAATATCTCCGAAGGCTTTATTAGGTTCATTTATCGGTCGAAAGGCGGTAGCCCCCCTGACTGACAGGATTACCAATAGTATACATTTTATGGACGATCTTGAGATCACAGAATTTCCAATTTACCCTGGAAGTAAACTATTAAGTAAGACTCTTATGGAGTCCAGGATCCGGGAATTAACAGGTGCAAACATTGTAGGTCTCTGGAAAGGTGGTGAATTATCTTTAAATCCAAAATCATATGATGTAATTAAGAGGAATTCTATATTGCTGGCAGTTGGAAATAAAGAACAGTTAAAACGATTAAAACGCCTTACACATTGAAATGTGATGAAAATGCATGAAACCGAAGTTTTTCTGGAAAAACATATTATTGTCCTGGGGTACGGTGATGTGGGGAGAAGTATCGTCAAGAGATTAACTACTGCAGGTGTTAGTTTTGTGGTTGTGGACTTCAATAAAGAAATATTTCAGGATGAAGATTTTAATTACATAATCGGTGAAGCATCATCTGAATCTATACTTATAAAAGCTGGTGTTGAAACAGCTTCAACTATAATTTCTACAATCGGGTCTGACTCAGATATTATTTTTAGCATTTTGGTAGCCAGAAAATTAAATCCTGAAGCAATAATATTAGCAAGGGCTAATGAAATACAATCCATTGATAAAATGTATAAAGCTGGTGCCGATTATGTGGCATCATTGACCATAGTCTCCGGACAGATGCTGGGCAGGATAGCATTATTGCCTAATGATCATCCGATAAAAGATGAGACAATATTAATGTATGAAGGTATTGAGATCAAAAAATATACTATTAGCCCTCACTCACCTATCATAGGAAAGACACTTGCCGAACTTGATATGCGCAACACTATAGGCTGTACAGTAATAGGAATTCAAGAAGGGGATAAGACCATGTCCGAGATTGACCCCAATATGAGGTTAACTGAAGGATTGACCCTGGCAATTCTTGGAAATCAAGAACAGACCGATGGGTTTACTAAGAATTTCATCAAATAGCTCACTCAGATCTATGTTTCGCCCCAACTGTATCATCACGTTTTCCAGGAATGTTTTTATTCCTGTTACAAACATGTGCCAGAACAGCTGTGCTTATTGCGGTTTTAAACGAAGTCCTGATAATCCGGATTCTTATATCTTATCCCCTGAAGAGATGAAAGACATTCTTTTGGCGGGTGTAAGAAGTGGCTGTACCGAGGCTCTTTTTACTTTCGGGGAAAAGCCTGAAACCGTAACAGGATATCTTGATCGGCTCAGACAGATCGGTTATGACAGCACTCTTGATTATCTGATTGACATGTGTCGCATGGCTATTAATATCGGACTGCTGCCCCATTGCAATCCTGGTGTATTAACATACGAAGAACTTGAGATCCTGAAACCTTTGAACGCCAGTTTGGGCCTGATGCTGGAGACTACTGCATTACTTGATGCTCATAATGACAGTCCTGGCAAAATGCCTGAAGTCAGAATACAAACCATCGAAGACGCCGGAAGATTAAGAATCCCATTCACCACAGGACTGCTAATTGGCATAGGCGAGACCAAGGAAGACCGTATTGATTCTCTTAATGTCATTAATTCATTACACCAGAAATATGGACACATCCAGGAAGTCATTATTCAGAATTTTACTCCAAAACCAGGCACAAAAATGGCAGATCATTCACCCCCTGAAATAGTAGAATTGATCTGGACTGTGGACCAGGCAAAAAATATCCTATCATCCGATATCGCTATCCAGGTACCGCCAAACCTGGTTTCACCTGAGATACTTATCAATCACGGCGCCACTGATCTGGGCGGGATATCGCCTGAGACCATTGATTATATCAATCCTGATCATGAATGGCCAACAGTATCTGAATTGAAGAAAATGGTAGGGACGAAGGCTTTACTAAAGGAAAGACTTCCAATCTATCCTCAATACATTAAAAAAGGCTGGTTCAGTGAAGAGTTACGTTCACTGATCCAACAATTTTCAGGTGATGATGGATATATGAAATCCAAATAATTTCTTTTCAGGAATAGACCATTAACAAAAGATTATAGTATCTTAAAATTATCAAGTGTACCAGACTTACCTTATGATCACAAAAACAACAGGAGACTCACTTATTACTGTCGAAGTATCATTGATATTACCTGCTTATAACGAGGCAAATCGTCTCAGGGATACAGTTATCAAAACAGCCGAAACCCTGGAGAATATATCTGCATCTTTTGAGATAATTATAGCTGAAGATGGAAGTACTGACGGGACAGATAAAATAGCATCCCGGCTGGCATCTGAATTGGACTATGTTGTTCACCTTCACAGCGACCAAAGGCAAGGAAGAGGAAAGGCTCTCATCAGATCGTTCAGATCTGCACAGGGCGAGATATTATGCTATATAGATGTAGACCTGGCCACAGACATGGTGCACCTGAAAGAATTAATCGATGCTATCAGGTATGAAGGGTATGATTTTTCCACCGGTTCCAGGATGATGCCATCCAGTGATGTAAAACGACCTGCAAACCGGGGATTTGCCTCAAAAGGTTTTAATTTTCTCACCCGCACCATGCTGGGTTCAAAGTTATATGATCATCAATGTGGGTTCAAGGCATTCAAACGGGATTCTCTCATGGGGATCATGGATTCTGTGGAAGATATGCACTGGTTCTGGGACACTGAATTGCTTGTCAGGGCTCAGAGAGGCGGTTATAAAGTCAAGGAATTTCCTGTCAGGTGGCGCCATGGGGGAACTACAAAAGTAAACCTGGTCAAGGATGTAATCGGAATGGGCAGCCAGATCGTCAGGCTCGGATGGCAGTTGAATGCTCCAAGAATAGGGCGCCGGAAAAAGGTAATCTTTACTTTCATTCTGGCATTAATGCTACTATTTTTGATATTTACCTTTGTTGGTATTGATAATATCTGGCAGGCTTTGGGTACAGCCTCACCCGTGATGATAGTGCTGGCAATGTTTATCTATCTGTTCTCATGGCCGGTAAGGGGAATCCGCTATCAACATATTCTGAGCCGTTTAGGTCATCGTCAGGGCCTGAACTTCATAACTGGCAGCATATTCATAAGCCAGTCTGCCAATGTAATATTACCGGCCAGAATAGGTGATATTTCAAGAGCATATATACTTAAAAAAGAAAAAGATATCCCGCTAACTACAGCTATGTCCTCTTTGGCAGTGGAGAGGATATTTGATATCATTGCCATAACAGTTTTGGGCATGCTCGCAGTTCTGGTCGTGACTGCTGAAGCTGCAATAGACGATTGGGTAATGCCTGTAATTGTCACATCTCTGGCATTAATTGTCCTGTTCTTTTTTGGCATATTCTTTCTTTCATCCAGGGGAAGGAACGGTTTATCACCCATAGAACGCATTATCCTCAGATTTTCTAAATCTGGTGATAATAAAGAGTGGGTGGCAGGTATTGCCCGAAAGTTTATTGATGAAATATTTACTGTTTCTACCAACCCCAAAGACTTCATTATTGTATTTATTACATCAATTTTAATTTGGACAATTGATATTGTGACCACTTTTGTTGTACTAACTTCTTTTCCGCTGGTTTATAATGCAATATCGGTTTCAGCTTTAATTGCTGTTGTTTTCCTTGCTGTGGCTATTGGAAATCTTGCCAAGTTGTTCCCAATTACACCAGGAGCCATAGGTACCTACGAGGGAGTCCTTACTATTATTTTCAAGATAGCTGGTATTGCAGATTATATTGGTGCAACCGCTGCTGTTATCGATCATTTTATTAAAAATTCTATAACGCTTGTCTTTGGTGCATTATATCTTGTATACTTTAATATGAAATGGTATGAATTGGTAAATGTTAAAAAAGATAAATAAGCAATAACAATCGCGAGATTTTTATGGAATGGCTGGAAGTTGCACAGTGGTGGATGGTCCTTGAGGTTATAGGACTTGCTGCTCTGCCCCTTACTGTCTGGATATTTAAGAATCTGGATAGCAAAGGTATTGCGTTATCCAGGATACTGGGTCTTGTACTGGTAACATATTTTTCGTGGATTTTGGCTCATTTTGGTTTCAATTATAATTTCACAATCGTTGGGCTGGCATTGATAATATTATTCTTGATATCGATGGTGATTTTTTATGCAAAAAGATGCTCAATTGATAGAAATGAACTGCTAAGAACTGAGATACTATTTACTGCCATATTCTTACTATTCGTGATTATCCGCAGTTTTTCCCCTGAAATATCCTGGGGTGG